>PLEQ01000136.1 GCA_003136475.1 Deltaproteobacteria bacterium | reverse complement strand
TCTCTTGATCTCTCCCAATCTGCGCTACGAAGATATCAACGGTTTGAGTAACGAGGTGATTCAAAAGCTTAAGCATTTCCAACCGAAAACGGTCGGTCAGGCCTCACGCATCAGTGGTATTACCCCGAGTGCGGTGCATGTCTTACGCATTTGGTTGAAAAGTCGGACTGTCCGCCCTGCTGCTACTGTGAGTGGTGAGTTCGGGCAAAGTGTCGACGCCGGCAATGAGTAGCGACGCTTTACCACGTAGGATGAGATAAGCTCCGCTTTCGGGACGATGAATAGCCTGACATTGGATATCCCAGGCTTGCAACATTTGCGACGCGCGCGCTAGCAGATCTTCTTGCGGTACACAAACCGGAACTTTCCCACGCTCATTCGTGATCGACAAGGCGAGGATAAACTGATCCTGCTTCTGTCTCTTGTGCGCCTGATAGATGAGAGTTTCATCTTCCCCGACATCTCGCAGGCCTTCTTTAATAGCTTTAAACAGTAAGAAGAAAGCACTCAGTACTGTCGGCACCGGTAGCGCAAGTGCCAGGCCGGGGGTAAATTTACTCACGAATGCTACGCGTTGTTTTCTTTCCACTTGAATGATAGCGGCTGCGGTCTCCCCAATTTTTGCAAGGGAAAGTGTGGGGTCGCTAATTTTGCCCGCAAGTTGTGACCAGGCATCAATCACTGTTGAAGTTTCGTGCTCGTGAACTTGCAAGCGTTTGACGAGCCCTAACGCATGCAGAACGGCATCGCCACTCTGTTCGGCTAAAGAATATAAGCGATTGATTTCGCTACGCAGCAAACTTTCGCCTTCCTGGCGCCCTTCCTGCTCGTAGAGCGAGCGCATGTAGTGACGTTCACCACGCATAGTGATACCGTTCTGCCAGACTCTTAAGAGGTCAAGGATTTTGCGGTTGACCGACAATACGCCTTTTTCTAAAACGCTTGCCAAATCACGGCTGCCGTCATGGGCTGCAGCCAGAGCTTGCTGAACGGAAGTTCCCGATCGTGCGATGTGTGTCGAAAGCACCGAGTAGGGAATATGCTCGCTGAGCGCACGCTCGTTGTCGCTCAATTTTTCTTTGATACAGAGATGCTCGTGTTCGAGCTCATCGATTTTCTTGGCCAATGCAGAATTACGGTCTGCACACTGCTTGACGACGGTCATTAAGGATTTTTGGGCGCGTTGCAACCATGGCACAAAGGGTGTGGAAAGCTGTGAGTCGAGCGGATTTTGACACCATTTTAGAAAAAGATCGTGAGTTTCCTGAATCTTCGTATGGACGAAGCGTCTGCGCACAAACTCAAGGATGCCAGCTAGGCCGATGAGCAAAAGAAGCGGTAGAGCCAAGGGGTTGCTAAGAGGCTTAGCCGATACGAGCCAGGGTCGGAGAAAAGAGAAACTACGATTTTTGCTTAGCAAGCTCGCAAGCGCCAAGCCGTTGGCATCGCGGCCTTCGACCCAAGCGCTCGCATTAAATTCGGAGCAAATACGCGGCCAACGGCAGAGGGCCGGCTTGCTGAAAACGCCTGTCGCTAGATGAGCACGTTCCAACTCGCCTTCGAGTCCTGGAAAGGAGTGCAACCAGTCCTTGCTGAGGAAGCGACCGGCACCAATATAGAACGGTTTATCGATATCGGTTCGGCTCTTGAGCAGGAACATCGCAGGCTTGTTGTCGAGCGAGTACCAGCGCCAGTGATCTGTCGCAGATTTTTGACAGAGACCGGTGGGGATGGGAAAGAACGTTGATTTGGCAACCGGGTGGCAGTTTTCATCGAAAATAATGTAGAAGTCAAAACTGCCGGGATGGATCTCACCTTCGAGAGAGCGACTGACGGAATACGAGAGTTGGCCATTCAAATTTGAAATTAAGACCGGGTCATGGGTCAGTTCATAAAGTTGGCTCGCCAGCTGCGCTCGGGTTTGTGCGAGGCCTGAGATATAAGAGCTGCGCGCTTTGCTAATGGCGTGCCGGGAATTTTCGAGCTTGCGAACAACAGCTTCGCTGGCTGCGAGAGTGAGCACTAAAACAACGGAAATGCGCAGTAAGCCGTATTTACGAATATTCATTCGTAGGAACTCTCAATGGCAATTTGAATCTATGGTCAGTTTTTCTATTATAACTTGGAAGGCCCCAACTTGGAAAACTCCGTCATCCCTTAGACGGTGCTGTTTCGACAAGTTCGATCAGAATGCCACCGCTTGCACGGGGATGCAGGAAGGCTATTTTGCTGCCATGCGCACCGGGTCGTGGCTGCTTATCGATGAGTTCAACGCCGTTTTGCGTCAGAAATGCGAGTGCCGCCTCCAAGTGATCGACGCGTAAAGCGATGTGGTGGATGCCAGCACCTTTTTTCTCCAAAAAAGCTGCAATGGGCCCTTGACCGCCGGCCGCTTCGAGAACTTCCAAACGCGGGCTCATTTCCTCGCTCTCATAGAAGTACGTTTGCGTTTGCTGCGAAGGCACAAGTTCCTCACCGGTGAAGCGCAAGCCGAGGAGGCTACCCAATATTTTACGCAAGTCGGCGATATTTTTAGGGGCCAGCCCAATATGTTCGACACCGAGGATTTTAAAGCCGTTTGTCATTAGCAACCTATCAAGAAGCCAGCAGTTCGAGAGATTTGAGGATCTCTCGCAGCTCGCTTTTCTGATTTTTCTTGAGAATGCCCTCGCTCTCATGCAGCCCGACAAGGGACTCCTTGGCGTTTTCCGTAATATTCACATATTCGGCGGGATTGAGTTCCTTGAAGCGCTGGACAAGTTTGCTAAAAACTTCTGTGCGGCTGATTTCAGCGCCAGTAGACCACTTGCCCTTCTTGATAGCGTTGCTGGCGAGTGCGACGATGCGACTAAAGCGTGCGCCACTCGTTCCCGAACGGCGGGATTTTCCCACTTTGCCCTTGGTGCGCAGACGCGAAAGCAGCTCGTCATAAGTGAAGGCAAAACTCGATTCGACCTCTTTGACTCCCAGAGGGGTATCCTGGACAGAAGACCACACAATGTTTAAGGTATCCCCAGGACGTAGTTCAACTGATGCCATGCCGAAGCTCTCCCAAATATTTTCCCGATGTTGTTAGGAATTCATTCGCTCGAAAAAATTTTAGATTTTTGTTCACGATGTTATATTTCTATATGGAATTAGTTTGAAATTGTCAATTAATGTTAGATTAACATGGAATGCTGTTAGTTAAATCAAAATTAAGATTAAAAATTAACGCCAAATATTAAAAGTCACGATATGAAAGTTTTTGAACGTAAATCGATGCCTTCGCTTGTTTCCGTCATCTTCCTTTTCATGATCGTCAGCCGTCTTACCTGGTTACAACTCCGCCATTTTCCTATAACCGCCGCCGGCTTTATCGGGCCGGAGTTCGCTGGGCTCTGGACTTTAAAAGCCGCCAGCGTTCGCACCTGGAATATAAACGTTATTATAGCGCTTTTTTTCTTTGCACCATGGACCATTCGTTTTTTGACCGGTTCTTGGATGATCGCGTTATTTGCAACGACTGTTTTGATGAGCCGCGGTGCTGTTCTGGCGCGTGTCGGCTGGATGTCGCTGGATCTGACCTTCTCTTTAATTGTGGTGATGTGGTGCAGTGCGCTTGCGCATCATCTGCGCACCGGNNATCCTGCTGGCCGGCTCATGGCTCGAACCCTCTTTCTGCAGTCTTGGCTTGGTGCTGCCGCTCTATAGGCTCTATTGGGGGCGATTCCCGCCCTCTGGAACAGGACAAGAACCCATTCGTGACGAAGGCGGCTTGTTTCGCTCGCTGCCCATTTCCTTTCATCATTGGGTGCGCCAAAGAAAATGGCTTAAGAGTAGCCTCTGGGTCGATTTCCTAGCCTTTGGCATTGTCTTGAGCATGACCTTTTTAATAGGCAGCACCTTTGGTTTCCCCACGCAGATTTTTGAGCTGCAATACGACGGAGCACTTTTTATCGACCTGCATTTTGTCGGCAGTTTTCTCATGCTGAGCCTCTGTGCCGTTTATGCGGCAAAAAAACTTGAGAATTTCCTGACCTTCTACGTTCTTTTCGTCACCGCAAGTGTGCTGTGGGTTTGCAGCGCAAGCTTGCTGTATGGGCTGGGGCTGCGGCCTAACCTTTGCCGTGCGGTTCTGCTTTGGCTGGAGCCGATGGTCATCTGTTTGGGTTGTGCAGGCGCTGTCTTTATTTTTCAGGAGCTAAAAACGGTGAGTTGGCGACGGAAACGCAGTAGAGATCGCGCGGCTCATATTAGCCATCCTCAGTCGGTTCAGCCGTTGACCAACCCTTGGCAAGATGAACGTTTGTCTTAATGCGAGGTTCCTGCCCGCTGTGAACATAGAGTGGGACTGCCACGTTTTTGAGAGCCCCCATAACTTCGCGACCATTTTCCTTGCGCACTAGCAGCTGAAAGGTAGAGCCCAGCGGTGCCTTCATAAAACGGCTCCACTCACCAAAGGAGTCGGAA
>PLEQ01000416.1 GCA_003136475.1 Deltaproteobacteria bacterium | reverse complement strand
TTTTGTATGACGATGATGCGTGATGGGGTTGCTGCGCACAATAAAGAAAAAGACGTTGAGGTCCTTGATATTGCCGAACTTATCAGCAACTCTGTTACTTAGTGTGAGTGGTGCTTCTTAGTGGCTTGTGCTTGTAGCGCAGCAACCGTTTCACGAAGCTTAGAGCAGTTGAGAAAGCTGATCGTGCTTGGCAGCCAGCGTTTTGCAAGACTTGCCAGAATGGTCCCCGGACCAACTTCTACAAAGGACTCACACTCCTGCTCAAGAGCTGTCTCCATGGTTTTTGTCCACAGGACGGGATGGTCGATCTGCTCGATGAGAAGCTCAATCTTGTAGGGTTGCTCGATCGAACCGGTAAGATTCGCAATGACCGCTAACTGAGAATCTTTAAGAGCAATATCGCTCAAAAGCGGTGCCATCTTGACTTTGGCAGGCGTCATTAAGGACGAATGAAAGGGAGCACTGACGGGGAGTATTTTGGCACGGATCTTTTTTTCTGCCAGCAAGTCGATAGCGTGAAGAACTTCCTTCTTGGAACCCGAGATAATGTGTTGGGTGGGGCTGTTGAAGTTCACAACTTCGACCGTTCCGTTAGAATTTTCCGAAACCGCCTTACAAGTTTCCACCAGGAGCTTTTCCTGAGCTCCTAAAACAGCAGCCATGGCTCCCTTGCCCTCGGGGACGGCCAACTGCATGGCTTCCCCTCGGAGCTTAACCAGGAGGACGGCATCCCAGAGCGTGAGCTTTTCACTCGCAACCAGCGCCGAATATTCGCCTAGGCTGTGCCCAGCAAATATTTTCGGGGCAAAATGGGCTTCGTTTTGCAGAACCCTCCACATCGCAACGCTGACGGTAAGTACGCAGGGTTGCTGATTGGCGGTAAGCTGCAAAATGTCTTCCGGCCCCTCATTACAGAACTGCCGAATAGGTAGACGGGTCGCATCCTCTGCCTCTTCGAAAAGCACACGAGTTGCAGGAAACTGTTCCAAAAGTTCCTTGGCCATGCCGATCGACTGCGACCCCTGGCCGGGAAACATCGCCAGCATTTTACGCATGTTAGGACTCAGAACTTGTTTCAATAGAATCGGCAGCATTCGTTCCCACACCGAAGCTGCGGGGCTCGATGGCTTGCTGCCCTTTGTAATGTCCACATGAGGGACAGGCATGGTGAGGCATTCTCACTTCTTTGCAATTGGGACAGGTAGAAAGGCTTTTCGCCGTTAGGGCATGGTGCGAACGACGTTGATCTCTGCGAGACGCGGAGGTCCGGTACTTTGGTACTGGCATATCTATTTTCCTTCGAAATTGGGTTCTTTTGCCTATTTGAAGCAAGGATAAGATTCCCTTATATAGTCAGTGTCTTTGCTTTGCAAGTCTTGGCTGCATTATGCAGCCTCTTATAACAAAGACATCGTCCAGGCAGGCGGGCCCCCTAGCAGACTCCCAACAGTTATTTTCGGCTAGCCTTTCAACCCCTTTCTAAGTATGAATCATGCTTTGATCTGCGTTTTCTGCCTAAACAAAGTAAGCCCTTGCCAAACAAAAGGTGTGTTTCTTGGAAACACCATAAGGGCTGACACTAACCTTTTGAATTGAGAGGAAAATTATGTCTGTTAATGTCACGATGAAAGAGCTCCTGGAAGCCGGAGCCCACTATGGTCACCAAGCTCGCCGCTGGAACCCTAACATGCGGCCCTATATTTTCGGTGAGCGCAATGGCATTCACATCATCGATCTCCAAAAAACTGTACGATCTTTCAAAAAAGCCTGTGAATTCGTTGAGCAGCTGACTTCGAAAGGCGGACACGTTCTGTTTGTCGGTACTAAACGCCAGGCGCGCGATACAGTGGCTGAACACGCCCAACGCTGCGGTATGTATTTCGTAAACTTTCGTTGGCTCGGTGGAACACTGACCAACTACAACACCATCCGTCAAAGTATTAGCCGACTGCGGCGCTTGGAAAAAATGGCTTCCGATGGAACTTACGATAAACTCGTAAAAAAAGAAGCGATCACCCTTGAGCGTCAACGTGAGAAATTGGAACGCAACTTAGGCGGTATCAAAGATATGCCGGGTCTTCCCAAAGCTATTTTTATTACCGACGCGCACAAGGAGCATATTGCGATTCAAGAAGCGAAAAAGCTTCATATTCCGATCGTCGCCATCACCGATACCAACTCAGATCCGACCGGCATTGACTATCCTGTTCCAGGTAACGACGATAGTTTGAAATCGCTTCAGATTTTCATCAAAGCCATCGCAGACGCTTGTATCGAAGGTAAAGGCCGCTACAAAGGCCATGATGATGAGAAGCCAAACTATGAAACACAAGAAGGAACGATTTTCGACAAAGAAGGTCATTCTGTAAAGGTTGTTAAGAAAAAACAGTAAATTCGACAGAATTTGGCTCTGTTCCACTTTCTGACCATCGCACCTTAGGGTGCCTTCATTTTAATTGGAGAAAATTATGATCACAGCAGGTCAAGTTAAAGAGCTGAGAGAAGCGACTGGCGTCGGCATGATGGAATGCAAAAAGGCTCTGGAAGAGTGCGAAGGTGACTTTAAACGAGCTCTGACTTTTTTAAGGGAAAAAGGCCTCGCTAAGGCCGCGAAAAAGTCAGGTCGAGTTGCTGCTGAAGGCGTTGTTGAATTTGCAATCAGTGCCGATCAAAAAGAAGCAGCCATCATAGAGCTCAATTGTGAAACGGACTTTGCCGGAAAAAATCAGTCCTTTCGTGATATAGCAAAGCAGCTTGCCCAACTCGCAATGAGCAAGAAGCTCGGCTCAGTCGAGAGTTTGAAAAAAGAAAAGTTCAGCAATCAAAATTTAGTCGAAGCAGACCTTATCCAACTTGTATCGACCATTGGCGAAAACATTAACTTTCGACGCGTGGAATATCTACGAGTGGAAAATGGCTTCATCACGGGCTACAACCACATGCAAGGCAAAATCGGCTCCTTGATCGTCCTGGAAGGCGCTCGCGACGCCAAGGGCACTGAACTCGCAACCGATATCGCTATGCACATTGCGGCAAGTTCCCCCCGTTACCTCGAACGCAGTCAGATCAGCAGCGCAGAATTAGAGGAAGAAAAAAAGGTTCTCAGCAAACAACTTGCAGACTCAGGTAAACCAGCCCCAGTTGTTGAAAAAATTCTCGAAGGTCAGATCAATAAGTTTTACGCTGACACCTGTTTGCTCGACCAACCTTTTGTTAAGGAACCCAAACTTTCGGTTAGCCAGTACCTAAAAGCTAGTGGCAGCCCCGTGAAAGCCGTGCGGTTTGTGCGATTCCAACTGGGGGAAGGCATAGAGATTACGAAAAGCGACTTCCAGCACGAAGTTGCAGAACTTATAAAGTAAAAAATACACACCCTGGGTTATCCAGGGTTTTTTTTGGGAGAGAAATAGTGCCTGCGTCTGTAGACAAAATCAAACGAGTCATGTTGAAGCTGTCTGGGGAAATGCTGGGGGGAGAAGAAAAGAATGGCTTAAGCACTGCAGCTTTGGAACTCGTCGCTGGGGAAATTGCCGATTTGCATGGTAATGGTTTTGAAGTTGGCGTCGTCATCGGCGGAGGGAATATTTTTCGCGGCTCGCTTGCTGATGATTTTGGAATGGAACGCTCCGCTGCCGATTACATGGGCATGCTCGCAACCTGTATCAATGGCTTAGCCTTACAAGCCGTCCTCGAGAATCGTTTCAAAATTCGCACGCGAGTGATGACCGCAGTTCATATGCCTGAATTGGCAGAACCCTACATTCGACGTAAAGCCATCAAGCACCTCGAACGCGGACGCGTTGTCATTTTTGCCGGCGGAACTGGCAACAACCACCGCGGTCGCATCGACAACCACATGCGATCGTCCTGCCAGAGTCGCCGTCAAGGCTTGGGCGCCATCGGCGACAGAAGCCACCGTATTGGCGGGGGATCTGACC
>PLEQ01000268.1 GCA_003136475.1 Deltaproteobacteria bacterium | reverse complement strand
GGTACCGGTGAACCCATTCCGAAACGACGTTTAGAGCTCACCCCGTGGACGCGGCACAGCGTCAAACACAAAGAACAGTTGGAAAAAAGAAAAAAATCGGGTCGCGGCGTGGCCGATGAAGAACTCGACTAGCAGGACGCGTCGGTTTTTGAGGTCTGCTTTAGCGCATCAGTCAGTAATATTCTGACACCCGGCTGGTGTCTCAAACTGCGCTTTTGTTGTTAGAAACGCGTTCACCATTTCCGTATAAGCATTACAAACGCTCGTGATTTGCTCTTGCTGGGCCGCTTGCTGGCTAGNNGGCTAGCGGGTATGGAGTTCAAGAAGGCGTTGACGGACTTACTGAGACTTTTTGCAAGCGATTCCGTCAATTGGTCCTTGAGGGCTTGGGTCTGATTGGTTAGGCTCGTGTTTTCTTGGTTGACTTTCGTCAGCGCCTTTTGAAGGTTGGTCAGGACGGCTTGAATTTTAGCTATCATAGACGGCGGAAATCCTGCAATGGAACTCAGTGCGCTGACCGTCATGCTGATGTCAAGCATGGTAGCTGTTAGCATCGAGGTCGAGGTGGTTTGAAATATCGCGTCTATGTTGTCCTTTAAAGTTACTACAGCATTCGCGTAATCCACAGCGTTCGTTGCGGTAAACTGGACGTTTTGAATCGCTTTCACACGCTGCAAGAGATTGCTATTCTGCGAAGGATTTGCAACAGTGACAGTGGGATTGGCATNNAATAGATCGCTTCCACTAGGTGGTTGATAGCGTAAGAGAAAAGGACCTGAGCGACAGATGAAGATGTAGAGTCTGTTACTTTTGTGCACTTATCTCTGGGATCTGACGACCCATTCGTAATGCTGCTCGGAATAAAAGGACACAGCAGAGCAATGGCCTTATTGATGTAGCGTAAGCCTGCAACCGTATACCGGGGACTCGATGTGGTTGACAAAGAGCCCGGATCGAGCGGATAGTAAACATCTAAACCTTGAAAGAATGTACTGTCCGGTGAATTTATCACGCCTGACTGTAAGGTTCCCAGATTTGAAAGATCCGTGGCTGAGAGATTTACCAAATCTGACAAATCTCCGAGAACATCCGTGGCTTTAACTGTCTTTAGGGAAGTACTGGTGCTCGTCCCTGTGGCCGTACTCGTGTTCGTACTGGTGCTCAAATCTGAAGCGATTTGAATTGCGACTTCCAGAATCGACGCATTTCCTTCACTCATATAAATATTAGCGAGTTGCAGTGCCGCAGTCTGATTGTGGGTGTTGCGATTATAAGCCTCGGTAGCTTTCTGTTCGGCATCGCTCAACTTATTGCGATCGAAGTCTATGCGGGCTCCAGCGAGTAACACATCTATGCGCTGTTTGTCCTGACTGGTCACAAAGGCTGTGTTGGGACTGCCACAGTCCAGAATAAATAGTAAAGGAAGTAAAAGACGAAGCATGGTATCCCCTTAATCTGCAAAAAAGATGATACTTTCACCATTTTCTGTTGCGTGATATTTTTCTTTGTATACTTTTTTAGCGTATACTTTTGACGTCTTTATTTTAAGAATCTCTTCCTCCAAGTCACTGGTTTCCTTGCGCAGTTTGTCGACAGCTTCAACAAGTCGATCGCGACTTTTTCTGAGGGCAAAGTAGTTCTCGGTTGTACCTTCACCCCGTAGAATGCCCACAAACAACACTGAAGTTGCAAGAAAAACCCAGAGTTTGAAAAAAGAAGGAAGTATGGACTTCTTTTTCTTCATATCTATTATTATGAACAATTTTCTAAATTATAGCACCCGGGGAGGGTGATCACCTATGAATTTTATGTTGGGTGAGTGATTTCAACTGGGTGAAGTTGACTTTTCGAATACCAAAATCCCAAAAGTCGACCACGGCTTTTGCGACACCGAACTCATACTCCACCTTTTTTACGCGTCCGCGTCCGTAGGCAGCATGGACAACCAGAGACATTTTGGAATCAAGAACTGGCCTTTCCTCGGCATTGAGAAGCTTACGCGAAGGAATATCGAAAAATTCGAGGGGTATTTCTTTTAAAAACCGGGACGGTGGATTGACCATGTCATAGGTAAAGATTCGGCGCTTTTGTGCGGATACCAGGGATATTTTTTCCTTCGCCCGAGTTAGGCCGACATAAAATAGTCGTCGTTCTTCTTCGAGGTTTTCGATGTTCTCAAGATTGTGCGAATGGGGAATGAGCCCGTCCTCAACGCCGACGATATAGACACGTCTGAATTCCAAACCTTTGGCCGAGTGAAAGGTCATGAGAGAGACACCCTGTTCCACTCCTTCATCAGCACTGCTAGTGTTCAGAGAAACATCGTTGAGCCAATCGACAAGACGCGCTTCCGGGTTGACGACTTCGTACTCGGAAAGGGCTGCTCCTAACTCGTGAACGTTGGCAATGCGATCCGTAAACGAATCAGGGTATTTTTTTTGCAGATAAGCGAGATAGTCCGTTGCATTGAGAAATGCCCGCAGAACTTCAGACAGCGAGCCTTGCTCGGACAGTTTTTTGAGCTCCTGAATCGAGCTATAGAAGCTTGCTAGTCGCGGGCTAATTCGGGCACCGCTTTGCACCATAAGGTTGAGAGCTTCGAGCAGAGGAACGCGCTCATTAACAGCTTTATCTTCGATGACCTGGATGCCTTTGTCCCCGATGCCTCGGGGCGGAACGTTTACGATCCGTCGGAATGCAACGTCATCTTTCGGATTCACAATTAATCGAAAATACCCAAGAATGTCTTTTATCTCAGCCCGATCATAGAACTTGAGGGCCCCGTAAATTCGATAAGGAATGTGATTTTTGCGCAGCGAATCTTCGAGTTGGCGCGACTGAGCATTAATGCGATAGAAGATAGCAACATCTCCATAATTAAAAGAAAATTGCTCAGCTCGGATCTGATCGGTTACCCAAAAAGCTTCCAAACCAGCGTCATATTCTTGGTGCAGACTGATCANNNAATTCTAAAATATTGGTGGGATCGGCCCCCCGCCAACTATAGATGCTCTGATCGTCGTCCCCCACCACGAGAAGGTTATTTTTTTCGTTGATGAGTAAGCTGATCAGTTCAACCTGGGTAGGATTGGTATCTTGGTATTCATCGATCAGAATATGATGAAAGCGACCTTGCATAAGTTTGCGAACTTTCTCATTCCGCTTGAGCAAAAACAACATATTCATCAAAAGGTCATCAAAATCCATAGCATTGCAGCTAGCTAAAAGCTCTTGGTAGCGCTTGTAGACATTGACGCCCATAGCTGGAAAAAAGCGTTCGTTTTTTACGGCTTCGTCGGGGAACCAACCGAACATTTTGGCTTTGCTAATGGCTGAGAGATAGTCCCCGACCGGGGTTTTGTCGTCTTTAATTTGCAGCTGTTCGAGAATTTTTTTAGCTGCGGACTTCGAGTCATTCTCGTCAAATATTGAAAAGTTCGACGTGAAGCCCAACTCGACCGCAAATTCGCGTAACCAGCGAGCACAAAGCGAGTGAAAGGTGCCAATCGGGACAAATTCACCTTGCAAGCTCCAAGCCTTCACACGCTCCTTCATTTCCTGAGCGGCTTTATTGGTAAAAGTCATGGCCAATAAGGAGCGAGGATGAAAACCGCGTTCGAGTAAAACGGCAATGCGAGCTGTAATCACCCGTGTTTTTCCGCTACCGGCGCCGGCAAAAACGACGAGCGGTCCGTCACCGTGGAGCACGGCTTCCTTTTGGGGGTCGTTCAATTGGCTAACGATATTTTCAATATTGAGTGAGAGTGCTAAAGTCATGTCCGAATTATCCCGTACAGCGTCCGTTACTCAACAGTAACGGATTTCGCTAAATTGCGCGGTTGGTCGACATCAGTTCCTCTAAGAACTGCTACAGTATAGGCAAAAAGTTGGAGGGGAATGATGGAAAGAAGAGCTTGTAGGCCTTCATCATCCACCTGTGGACAAGGAATATAGTCATCCGACATCGAGCGAAAATTATCATCGTCAACGGCGCCTATGCCCAGAATTTTGCCATCGCGTGCACGAATTTCTTCAACATTTGACAGCATTTTTTCACGATGACAGTCTGCTGGAACAATACTCACCACAGCCATATTGCGATCGATAAGTGCAATCGGACCATGCTTCAGTTCACCGCCCGCATAACCTTCAGCATGAATATAGGAGATTTCTTTCAACTTCAGGGCACCTTCCAAAGCGATCGGAAAACTACAACCGCGACCTACAAATAAGCAATTCGTGAGCTCGAAGTACTTGCGTGCAACAGCAGCAATATGTTTCTCGCGACTAAGGGCTTGGTCCGCAAGGGTCGGGAGCTTGAGTAAGTTGGCGATCGCCTTTTCTTCTCGATCCGGATCTGTCTGTCCCCGCAATCGAGCAGCGGCGCATGCAAAAAAGTAAAGGTCTAGAACCATTGCCGTAAAGGCCTTTGTTGACGCGACCCCGATTTCCGGCCCTGCTTCCATGTAGATAACAGCAGTGGACTCTCTGGCAATCGACGAAAAGCGAACATTACAGACCGAAAGAACTTGTGCGCCCATTTTTTTAGCGAGTTTGACACAAGCTAGAGTGTCGGCCGTTTCCCCGGACTGGGTCATGGCAATAACTAGAGTTTTTTCATCCAGGCAGGGTTTGCGATAACGAAGCTCACTCGCCAGCTCAACATTTACTGGAATTTTCAAAGCCGGCTCTAAAATATATTTGCCGATCAAACCCGCATAATAGGCCGTACCACAACCCGTGATTTGAATTCTCTCGATTTTGGCGAGATTTAAATTGCCAATATCTTGTTTAGCAAAGGAAATTTCCTTGCGCACGGGGTCGTAGAAGCGGGCGATAACATTGGCAATAACGGCTGGCTGCTCATAAATTTCCTTCAGCATATAGTGGCGATGGCCATGCTTTTCGGCTTGGGTTTGGGACCATTCCAAGCGCACCGGCTCCCTATGAATCTCCTTCCCATCAAATTGCCAGAGGCTGACTGTATCTTTAGTGATGCGCGCGAATTCGCCATCTTCCAAAAAAATAAATCGGTTGGTCTGTTCGCCTAAGGCGACCGCGTCACTGGCAAAAAAATTCTCTCCTTCACCTAAACCGATGACCAGCGGGGAACCCTGTTTCACGAGATAAATCGCCTCAGCATCATGCTCAGCCAGGATCCCAAGAGCATAAGCGCCTTTAAATTGAACCAGGAGCCGGATAAGAGCTTGTCGGATATCCAAGCCATTTTTAAGTTCTTGATTGAGAATATGAACAAAGACTTCGGAATCCGTTTCCGAAATAAACTTACTGCCACTTTTAACAAGTTGACTCTTCAGTTCTTTGTAATTTTCAAGAATGCCGTTGTGAATAATGGCGAGGCCTTGGTGAGCATGCGGATGAGAGTTGTCCCGTGAGGGAACTCCGTGCGTTGCCCACCGTGTATGTCCGAGTCCTATAGTTCCATGGGCAGGTAACAAATGAAGGAGCGCTTTCAGTCTATCGAGCTTGCCTTCGGATTTTATGACTCTTAAGCCCTCTTTTGAAGCTATTGTTGCAATACCGGCAGAGTCGTAACCACGATATTCTAGCTTTTTAAGACCATTAAATAGAAAGTCGACGCATGGCTTTGTTCCTACATAACCAATAACTCCGCACATTCTTTTTATTCACTCCTTAGAAAAAAGTCTTTTTTTGAGCATAGAATCCAACGACGCAAGTTGCTCTCGGTCATTGATTCCCATTAGGGATTTCCAATCCTCTGTAATAATGACCTCAGGGTGTTCGCCATTATGCGTGGCAATTCGTATGCAGTCTGTAAGGTAATACTCATTTTGCGAGTTCTTTTTATCAATCTTTTGCAAAAGTTTGAAAAGGTATTCAGCTTCAGCAAACAAAATTCCCGAATTGCAAATCAGAATTTTCCGAGTCGCCTCATCGGCATCCTTCTCTTCAACAATGCTTTTCAGGCGACCCTCTGGACTCAGGATCAATCGGCCATAGCCGGTGGGGTTGGGCATTTTCATTGCCAGAACTCCTAGCTTCGTAGATCGGGCTTGGCATTTTGCAACAAAGTTAGCCAAAAGACCGGCGTCCAAGGCCGGTGTGTCGCTCAGGCAAATCAACAAAGAGCCCGGTTTTTGTTTGAGGCCCTTGAGAAGCTCTCCCCGCCCAAAAGGGACGGGGGCAAGGCCCTCAAAAAGATTTTGTGCTACCGCGACGGCTCCGGCGGTGCCATTGATTTCAGCCTGTAAGCAAACAGCCATCTTAGGATAACGTTCGAGTATGGGTAGGAAAGAGTCATAGTCCTGACTTAAGACAACACACACGCTTTCACAGGGAACAGCTGTCAAGGCCTGGATAACCCACTNNCTCTTGCCTTTTCCTGCAGCAAGAATCAGCCCTGTGAGAGACATTTCTGGCATTCCTTTTGAGACGATCGTGTGTTCGTAGATTCTAAGATTTGCTTAGATTCGCCCCATTCTAGCCCGTATCCTATAAATCTCGCGACTATTTTTTAGCAACTCGACTAAAACTTCTAGACCTAAGAGCTGCCCGAACTTAGAATGCGGAGGCTCATCACTTCTCATGCCGAGGGTTCGCAGTGGGACTTTTTACTTTTTTTAAGCAGCTTAAGCAAAAACAGAAAGAACGCGCGATTTCTAAGAATACAAAGCTTATTCAAAATCCTAAAGCTATTCGTGAGGAACGCGTTTCCGCTATAGAATATTTCAAAAATTTGGGTGATCCAAAAATTGCGGTTCCGACTTTGCTCAAACGTTTCGAATACAGTCTGGATCACGGGATTAATGATACGCGGGAGAAAGAATCCACCATGGAAGGCATCCTTTCCTTCGGTGATAAGGCTTTACCCTTTGTCAAAGAGCATCTGATCCAATCCACGCGTATCGCTTGGCCTATCAAAATTTTCCAAAAACTGGCATCTGAAGATCGCGTCGCTAGTGCTCTAGAATCCTGCCTCTTTTTGCGTGATTTCGATTTCGATCGCGATAAAATCGACAAGAATTATGACATTCTTTGTTACCTGCGCGACTACACTTTACCAGACAAGGGTCGCAGTCTAGCGCCGCTGATTGAGGCTCTCGATGAGAGAGTACGTTTCGCCACCGTCGAGGTTCTTTTGACCCAAGGCGAGCCGGAGCTTCTGGAAAAATTAGAGCGCTTTCTTACCGATACCTCAGCTGAAAATACCCGTGTTCACCAAGTGGTTGTGGATGCTTTTGTCGACAAAGGCTGGGTGACTAAGACTCTGAGTCTGGCGGACGGAACCCAGCTTGCTCCCGGTGTTTTCTTTACAAAAGAGCGCCGGCTCCGCAGAGCCTAGACGATAATTCTCGGGATTTCAGAGTTGAGGCGGGTCACGATCTCGTAATGGATGGTGTCGGCCCAAAGACCCAGTTGTTCAGCAGTGACCTCTTCGTTGCGATCGCGACCGATCAGCGTCACGATATCGCCAATGCAGGCTTCAGGCACATTATCCAAATCGATCATCGACATATTCATGCAAATGCGCCCGAGTATTGAGCAACGGCGTCCGCGTACCAGCGCGTGCGCCCGCCGCCCGCCGGCAATCCTGGGGTAGCCTTCATAGTAACCGACTGGAATGAGACCAATCTTCATAGCGCGCGGAGCTTTGAAGGTACAGCCATAGCCGACGTAATCCCCTTCAGAGATGTCACGCAGAGAATTTAAGCGGGTGCGCCAGCTCAGCACGGGTTTGAGCTCGAGCTCGGCGTGTTGAAAAGTGCCTTGATAAGAAAGGCGCGTCAGCTCCGAAGCCCACAGACCGAACAGGGAAATACCAATACGACATAAATCAAGCCGGGATTGCTTAATCAATAGCGTCGAGGCCGAGGAGGCGGCATGGACAAGTAAGGAAGGAAAACCTTCAGCTCTGAGGAAAGCCGCAGCCTTCAATAGGCGGCTCAGTTGAAGATAGGCAAAGTCGCTATTCGTCACGTCCTCAACGTTTGCAAAATGGGTGGCAAGGCCGACGATATGGGCTTTAAGTTTCTTGAATTCTGGCAAAAGCGTTTGCAAATCTTCGAAGGAAAAGCCGCGACGAGAGAGGCCTGTATCCAATTTGAGATGAATTTGGGCTCGCTCAGGCAGCTTTCGCCAAGCCTCAAAGATCTCGCGGTTTCCAATCAGGACCTGGGTTTTGAGTTCATAAGCTTTTTTCAAAGCCTCTTCTGAAAAGGGTCCTACATTGAGGATATTCCCGTCATAACCGAGCTTTCTAAGGGTTTCGGCCTCTGACAAATAGTTTACACCAATCCAATTTAAGCCCACATTGCGAAGAACTTCGAAAGTTTGGGTTAGCCCATGACCATAGGCGTTCGACTTCAAAATTGGAATCACGCCCTTTTGTCCTAAAATGTCGGAAAAAATCGTATAATTTTGAATAAGAGCGCTACGGCTGATTTCTAGCCAGCATTGCATCCCTTTGACCCCTCACTACTTTCTCTGTCTTGCATCGTATAAGTGAATCTGTTAGCATGGCCTTCCTTAACCGCCATGCACAGTGCCTTATGGGGACTGTTGAATCTAGTCGGAATATTAACTGCTTATCAACGCTGCGAAAAGGGAAGAATTGTGAAGCGAACATATCAACCCAGTAATAAAAGAAGACTCCGCACCCACGGCTTTCTCCAAAGGATGGCGACTCCGGGTGGAAAAAACGTATTACGTAACCGACGCGCAAAGGGTCGGAAGCGTCTAACCCCTACGATTTACCAAAAGTAACCGATACTTCATTAAGTTGATGAACACATTCTCAAAAAGGCAGCGACTAAAAACTAAGACGGAATTTGGAGCAGTTCTTCAGAGGGGGGAGAAGTACGTGTCTCCTAAATTTGTTGTTCTGATACTTAAATCAGCCAAGGCTTACCCAAGGTTGGGACTAATTGTTTCGAAGAAGGTAGGAAACGCTATCGTTCGCAACAAAGTGAAGAGAAAATTTCGCGAAATTTTTCGCCAACTTTCTGACCAAAAAAAAATGAGCCAACGGGACATCATAATAATAGCTCGAAAGTCTGCGAGCGAAACCAGCTTCGAAGAGCTGACGCTTGCTGTCTTACAGAGCTTTCAGTGGTTTGAGAGAAAGCTGGCGTAGGTGAATCAGAAAGTGTTTCCAATTGATACATGCGATAACATCCTTGTTAAAGCAGTCTGTCTTAGTTTATCGGAAGCACATTTCCCGATGGCTTGCACCGTGCCTTCGCTACTACCCAAGCTGCTCCGAGTACGCTCTTCAATGTCTTGATTCTTTTTCTTTATCAAAAGCTTTTTTCAAAATTATTCTTAGACTTATTAAATGTAATCCACTATTTCCAGGCGGAGAGGACTTACCTTGAAACTCGATGGATCATCCATCGCAGCTGTTGTTTTTTGTTTCCTAGCCTATGTTGGGTATGAGTTTTATTTAAATAAAAAATATCCCGAGCGCTTCAAAAGTTCCACAGTTCCGCCGACCCAATCGCAAGTACCCCCGACCCCTACGGTGAAAACAGCAGCTCTTGCGAGCACTCTCAGCGCCGCACCGACGCCTGTCTATAAGCAGCTGAGCGCAAGCGAGTTACGTATCGAAAATGATACCAACATCTACACCTTCGATCAAAAGAAGGGTGCCCTCGCAGCTATTTCTCTTAAAGATTTTGAAAATGATGAGCGTTCCGGGCCCATCAATCTTCTCCAATTTCCTCTGGAAATCTTTCCGACGAGCGTCATTAACCCACAGTCCCCTGAAGGATTTGAAGCAACCCGTGACGGAAATTCGCTCACATTCATTCGTCAAGAAAGTCCCTGGCTCTTGTCACACACTTTTAAAATTGATGAAAAAGGCTATGGAGCGACGCTGAGTTTTCATTGGAAGAATATTGGTAGACAAGCTGAGAATTTGAAATCCATAATTCTTATGCACCATACCATGGCGCCCGGCAAAAAAGCTGGGCACAGCTTTCTCCCCGGGATGCCGACCAATCACCCCTTTCTTATTCTAGCGCACAGTGGTGACGTCGAGCGCTTTGACGCGCTTAGTCTCTGTAAAGATAACGAACACAAAGTCGTCCATTCAGGCACAAATTTTAATGTCGGTGTTCTGGGTTTTGACGCACACTATTTTGTATCAGCTCTGCTTCCGCAGGAACAAAGAATGTCTTACCGTATTCTGAAGGATCTTGGTGGGGAAAACCAACCGTGTTCCTTCCGCTTTTTCACGGAAAATGAGCAAGGTCTTGTTCAACCATCAGAAGACATCAGCATTTCCTACAAAGCATGGTTTGGACCTAAATCAACTTATACCTTTGGCACTTACGACACCAATTTGGAAAAAACCCTCGATTTAGGTTTCTTTGCCAAGATCACGCATCCCTTGCTTTGGGCCCTGCATTTTTTGAATGATCTCGTAAAGAACTGGGGACTTGCCGTTATCGTTCTCACTATTTTTCTGAAACTTCTTTTCTATCCCTTAACACGTCAAGCTGCTGTTTCGATGAATAAGATGAAAAAGTTGCAACCCGAAATGAACAAGATTCGTGAAAAATTCAAGGATGAGCCGCAAAAGATGCAGCAGGAAATCATGCGGTTTATGGGCCTCCATAAAGTCAATCCCATGAAGGGTTGTTTGCCGATACTTCCTCAGATTCCGGTATTTTTCGCATTTTATCGGGTTCTTTCGACATCGATTGAACTGCGTCAAGCGCCATTTTTTGGATGGATCCAAGACCTTTCTAGCGCTGATCCGTACTACATAACGCCGCTCATCCTAGGTGTTGCTATGTTTGCTCAACAGCGTCTGACGCCTACGACGGGTCTTGATAAAACTCAAGAACGTATCATGATGCTTTTGCCGCTGTTTTTTACGGTGATGATGCTCACACTGCCTGCTGGTATGGTGCTTTATATGCTGACAAATACCCTGATTTCCATAGCACAACAGCAGTGGCTTAACAGACGACTGCAATAACGGAGGAATAAAAATGAAAATACGCGTAGAAGAGAAAAGCCTTGAACTCGCGATGGTCAAGGCGGCCGGTAAACTTGGCATTACACAAAGTAAACTCTGCTACAAGATTCTCAG
Source organism: Deltaproteobacteria bacterium (assembly GCA_003136475.1). Taxonomy (GTDB): domain Bacteria; phylum Bdellovibrionota_B; class Oligoflexia; order Oligoflexales; family Bog-1112; genus BOG-1112. Next base: position 6,208 of record PLEQ01000268.1, on the reverse strand, counting down.
TAGAAATGCAGGCTTCCTCGGTCTTTTTGGCAAAAAAGTTTGCATCGAAGCTTGGGCCAGTCTCGCTGGTGGGCACAGTGGCGAAGATGGGATGGAATCAACGGAGCTGCCTGACCAGTTAAAAGAGGATTTGCGGCAGTTTCTAGCACAATTATGTGCAAAAATGTGTGGCGAAAAAATTGTGGTCCAAGCGAGTTTGGAAGGCGAGCGCCTTGCCTTCGATATTTGTGATGAGACTTTGGCAAATCAAATTGCCAAAAATCCGAAACTTGCGGAGGCCTTGGAGCACCTTCTGAGAAAGAAACCGCGACATATAAAGTCTGAACTCCCTTTCCGTATCTTTGTTGACGCCAATAAAGTGCGAATGAAAAAGGAGATGGAGCTCATTACCATGGCGAAAGATTTATCGGATAAAGTTTTTGAGAACCAGAAACCGATAGTTTTGAATTACCAGAGTCCTTATGATCGTAAAATTATTCACATGGCTTTGGACCAGGATAGGCGCGTGTATACTAAATCGATCGGTGTTGGGCACAATCGCAAGCTCATGATTCTCCCCTCTAAGGAAGCGCATGCTTAACTCTGGTCTGCATCATGACGAGGAACCCATCGTTGCGCACGCAAGTGGTCAAGGGAGCGCAGCGATTGCCATACTCAGGTTTTCTGGCAGGGCTTGTCATGATGCATTACTGGCTTGTTTGAAAAGAAAAAATCCGCAAAAAGTGTGGCAAATGAACTTCATGACTTTATGTGAGTTCTACGATCCACGAACTCATATTGGTATCGACGAAGTTATGGTTGTGTTCACTCGCGCACCTCATTCCTACACGGGACAGGACACAGCGGAAATCTATTTTCACGGCAGCCCTTATATACTCCAAACAGCCTTGAGTATTTTCTACACCTTAGGTTTTCGTCATGCCGAGCCTGGCGAGTTCACCCGCCGCGCTTTTCTTTCTGGCAAAATGGATCTCAGTGAAGCTGAGGGCATTCATGAACTCATTTCGGCCTCATCGCAGCAGCAATGGCTAGCGGCACGCCAGTTGTATACCGGTAAACTCAAGGACCTTGTCGATAGTTTGTTTTTCCAATTGAAAGAGGCGATCGCTTGGCTTGAGGCAAGTATCGATTTTCCGGAAGAAGATGATACTTCGCAAATCACCCAGGGGCAGATTCGCAGTCGGGTGGACAAGGTTCGAAAAATCTTAGACGATCTTCTCGCAAGTTACCAAAGTGGACGCGTCGCGTCACAAGGCCTGGCTGTGGCCATTTTTGGTGAGCCTAATGTTGGCAAATCGACTTTGCTAAACACGCTGCTCAATGCTGAACGAGCTATTGTAACAGAGTTCCCAGGCACCACCCGTGATTATTTAGAAGAAGCCTGTTTGATCAATGGCCGCTTGATTAGACTTATCGACACGGCTGGTGTGCGTAAGGGGAAGGAGGTCGAAAAGATTGAGCAAATGGGTATAGATAGAACTTTCGCCCTCGCGAAGACTGCGGATCTCGTGATTTTTCTCGTAGAAAATCCTCTTCAGAAAGTTTCACAAGAAAAAGTGAACAAGTGGATTCAAGAACTGGCTCCCCCCAGCTACCTAAAAGTGCTTAGCAAATCGGATTTGAAGGTTCCCATAGCGGAAGCCGAAGGTTGGCTGCGCATTTCTTGTCATTCGGGTGAGGGGCTGAACACGCTTAAAGAAAAAATCCAGAAGATTAGTGATCAAGTTTTGCTGCCTTTGTCAGACCAGCCTTTTATAAGCTCTGTCCGTCACAAACAAGCTGTTGAAAATGCCCTGCGGGGAATTACTAGTTTTTTAAAGGCCAGCGATGAGGGCGCCTATCCTGAGATTCTTGCATTTGAATTGCAACAAACGGCAAAGTGTCTGGTTTCTATTATCGGCGAATTTACGACAGAAGAAATTCTAGATATTGTTTTTGGCTCATTCTGTGTTGGAAAATAGCCGGATTGGGAGTTCCTCGAATAGCGTGTTGCACCCAATGATGATTCAGAGAGTTTTGCAGATAGATCGCTGCCAAAATCGGACAAAGCGCTAAAATACCTGCGACAAAAGGGGAAGTTTTGCGGTAGTCGTCATTGACTTCCAGTTGCAGTACGGTTTTTGCAAGCCTGTATATTGCGATAAAATGAAAACCCGGCACTATGACAAACCATTTATGTTTAAGGCAGTTACGAACATGGAGATCGTCTGAATGGAGAAGGATTTCGGAACTGACCCTCTGATACCATTTGCCCCACATCCATCCAAGACTGAGTATCATTTCAAACGCCGTCCGCCATGGGTTCACAACTTTGCCTAGCTTGAGTCGACCTCGCACGATCATAAACTCAAAATGGACGCCCTCCCGTTCACTTATTGAGTCTGAAGCTATGAAATTCGCTGTTTTCATTTAGTATCTTCTTATGGAAGACCTCGCCGAGAATGGCGAGTGGTTCTTATTTATGATTAGGTCGGTTTACTTAAAATATAACAAATGTCTTAGATATAATCATCCAACACAGTTTTCCTACTTGTGCTCTGATGCGGTGACACTTCCAACTTATGAGATGTTTGCTGCAGCTAAAGTATTGTGGAACTCTCGGAATTCGAAGAGTAATATGGTTATTTTAGCGAGCTTATAATCTGTTCTCATGAATGTAGTTCCGTAGAAATGCCTTGATCAGAAGGTTTGTTTTATGAATTTGCCAAGAGAAATAAACGACAAAGCTAAGTATTGGTCACAGTCGGAAACCTTCGACACCTCTACACGCCGAGAAATTCAGAATCTTATCGAGGAAGAAAATGAGAAGGAGATTATCGATCGCTTTTACAAGGATCTTGAATTTGGCACAGGGGGTATGCGGGGTTTAATGGGCGCAGGCACCTCGCGAGTCAATATTTATAATGTTCGCAGAGTCACTCAAGCTCTGGTTCTTTACCTTAAAACGATTTATGGTGAGAGGNNGATTCCCGCAATAACTCGCGAGTCTACGCGGAAGTCACGGCAGAAGTTCTAGCTGCAAATAATATTCGTACGCTTATTACCAAGAATATGCGTCCTGTTCCGATGCTTTCGTTCATGGTTCGACACTATAAATGTCAGGCTGGAATTTGTATCACCGCTAGCCATAATCCCGCTCCCTACAATGGTTATAAGGTATACTGGAATGGAGGTGGGCAGCTGATTCCTCCCCACGACAAGCATATATGGGATTTCTACAAGGAAATTTCCGACTATAGCAAGATACCTTTTTTGGCTTTTGCACAGGCCTGCCAAAGGGGTTTGGTTTCTGAAATTGGTGATGAACTTGATCAATCCTACTTCGCGAAGTTAAAACTTCTTTCCTTGTTCGAGGGCAATCGCGACTTAAAGATCGTTTACTCCCCGCTGCATGGAACCGGTATTTTTGCCGTGCCTAAAGGCCTAGAACAGTTCGGCTTTCATGACGTTTCGATAGTACAGGAACAGTCCCAACCTGACGGTAATTTTCCAACTGTTGCTTCGCCAAACCCTGAAGAATACTCCAGCCTCGCAATGGCTCTTGAACTCGGATCATCGATAAAAGCGGATATCATTCTGGCTACAGACCCTGATTCGGATCGCCTGGCAGTGGTTATTCGGGAGAATGCTGTTTGGCAAAATTTTTCAGGCAATCAAATGGGCGCCTTGCTTTTCGAGTACCTTCTTTCGAGACTTAAGGCAAAAAATAAACTGCCCGCGGATGGCTTTACTATCAAGACCATTGTCACATCTGAACTTCTTAGGGATATCTCCAACTCCTATGGCCTACCCTGCGAGGAAACACTGACGGGGTTCAAATGGATCTGCGATCTAGTCGAAAGATATGAAAGTGGGCAGTTGAGTCCCGCCAAGAAGTTTTTATGTGGTGCGGAAGAGAGTTATGGTTTTTTAGCAGGAACTTTCGTACGCGACAAAGATGCCATTCTTTCGAGCGTTATTGCCACGGAAATGGTTGCCTACTATCGCAGCTTGAATAGAACGCTCAGTGAGGTACTCGACGAGCTTTTTATGCGCCACGGATTTTATTACGAGCTTCTTGAAACTATCACGCTGCCCGGTAAAGATGGCGATGAGAGAATTCAGTTCCTTATGAAAAGTTTACGGCAGTCTCCTCCTATTCAAATCGGAGTGCATCCCGTCGAATTCGCTAAGGACTATTTGGAACTACAAATGACGAAGCGTGTCGGGTCGCAATTCGTTCGACATGCTGCTATTGATTTGCCTAAATCGGATGTTCTTCAATATCTGTGCCACGGAGTGCATCTCACGATTCGGCCGTCAGGTACTGAACCCAAAATAAAAGTGTACCTTTCGACGGTGGCATCCACCAAGTCGCTAGCCAAAAACGATCTACCCCGATTTAAGCAAGTGGCCGCGGAACAGGCCAAAGCCTTGATGAAAAACTTTCTAAGTCTGCTTGCTGCGTTCTAAGCCAACCCTTGGCGCCCGTCATCTTAGGAATCCTGGAGAGCATGTTAGAATGGGATTGTGTAGATGCTATGGGGGCTTAGTGAAAAGGTTTTTTCTACTCATCTTACTGGCCATGCCGGCGCTTGCATTCTCTGAAGCCTATCAAAAGGCCACGAATGCAGAGGAAAATGTCAAAAATAAACGATTTCCCAAAGCTGGAAAATTCGAAATCAGTGCTCCGGCAATCGGTTTGATCCTGAACGAATCTTATATCGACTCGTATCTTGTGCATGGGGCCTTTACCTACTTTATTAATGAGTCTTGGGGTCTAGGTATTGAGGGGGCCTGGGTAACGAATGTTGATAAGGTTGAAAGATATTGTATTGAGCATTTCTACAACGATCCCTATGGCAATGTTTCAGAGACCTGCCCGCAACCGGGTGAGGATATTTATGCGCCACTCAAGAGTCCCAGTGGTGCGCCCTTAAACGGAGCCAATTTTGGACCGGCATACGTTCCGATCCGTGAACTGACGTCTCTTATCTTTCTTACAGGTGTTTGGAACCCCATTTATGGGAAGGAGCTTGCATTTTTAAAGTTTACTTCGTACTTTGATATCTTCACAACGTTTGGCATCGGTGTTGCGAGCTCGCTTTTTTATCCGGAAAGTCTCTATCTTCGGGATGGTGTTCTCTCACGCGGTCCTGTAGCAGGTGATTCCAGTGTGCTTTGCCCCACAAACGTCGGCGTGTGCCCTAGCAATCCTAATGTGACTGAGCTCATTGGTGCGAATGGTCGTCCGGATGCTGAGGCCCAAGTAGACCCTATGTTTACTATCGGCATAGGACAAAAATNNACGCTGCTGGGCGGACCTCTCGTTTACGAAACCTATTTTGCGCTTTGGGCAGGGGTCGGCGCTCGTTTTTAATGGAGATTTTTGGCGTGTAGAATTTTGCCACGGACTTCGCCAAAACCGATCTTATACCCAGCTCCCTGACAGAATCCGCGCATAGTTACCGAATCTCCGTCCTGCAGAAAGGTCCGCGTCTCAGATCCGATGGCTATCGGCTGCGTACCATTCCAGCTCAATTCCATAAGACTGCCAAAGGATTCCTTATCTTTACCGCTTATGGTACCTGAAGCCATTAAGTCTCCGACTCGTAGGTTACAACCGGTGATGGTATGGTGAGCGATTTGTTGGCGTGGGCTCCAGTAGAGAAGTTTGGAGTTGGAGCGACTGACTCGTGTCTCTTTGGACTGTCCTGCCGGCGCAATGCTGACCTCAAGAGCAATATCATAATGGGAGTCTAGGGCTCGTTCTGCGAGGTACGGGAAAGGTTTGGGAGCTTGCTCAGGTCCTTTGGTGCGAAAGGGTTGAAGGGCATCACAGCTAAGNNGAGATGGAGGTCGCAAACGACTTACTGACAAAAGGACCGAGGGGAACATATTCCCAGCGTTGGACATCACGTGCTGTCCAATCATTCATCAAGACAAAACCGAAGATATAATCGTCAGCGTCCTCAACGCGTATGGGAGTCCCCTGCTCACTGTCTTTGCCGATGATGAAGGCTAACTCGAGTTCAAAATCGAGGCGCTTGCTAGGTGCGAAAACCGGATTCTCACCCTCCAAGAGCTGTCCCCAGGGCCTCAGCACAGGCGTCTCACTGACGACCACAGAGGATGCGCGGCCGTGGTAGCCGACCGGCAGGTGCTTCCAATTGGCAGGCAGGGGGTTTTTAGGATCTCGCACCATCATGCCAATGTTTGTGGCATGTTC
>PLEQ01000364.1 GCA_003136475.1 Deltaproteobacteria bacterium | reverse complement strand
GAGTGATTGCACCAGGGCGCTATGTCTAAAATTTGAAGCTGAAGCGTCTTGAGAGGGGCAAATAAAAGTAGAAAAAACACTCATTACGTCTCGAGCGTTTGCAAGCCCTTTTGACTCATCTTTATTTAAGCCTAACCTTATGATATTTCTTTGAAAACTAAGTTTAATCCGCGATAGCTAGTTTAGACTGAGTCTTTGGGTAGAAATGGACATTCGCTGCGAGCACACTTCAAAAGGGTCTTTTCATGAAACTGAACTCTGCCTTAACTTCTCGTACGTCGAACAGTGAAACAAAATGGATGCTAGAAGGCCGCTATTTTAGTTCCGATCAGGTTTTTTCAGAAGAAAAGTCTCATATTTTTTCCAAACATTGGGTGAACGTCGGGCGTGCCGAAAAAATTGCAAGTGCTGGTGATTATTTTTTAACAAGTGTTGCGGATGAAAGTCTCATTGTCCTTCGCAATCGCAACCATGAACTCCGCGCCTATTATAATATTTGTCGACACCGGGGCACCCGTCTCTGTGAAGCTGAACGCGGCAGCACTGCTGGTTCCATAAGCTGTCCTTATCATGGTTGGACCTATGATCTTGATGGGCAGCTTCTGGCTGCCCGTGCTATGCAAACGGTCCCGGGCTTCAAGAAGGATAATTTCCAGCTCCACAAGGTTGCCGCGGAGGAATGGGAAGGTTCTATTTTTGTGAATTTGGACACGCATCCAAAGCCTTTGCAAGAGACTATCTCTGGTCTCGCGGCTAAAGTTTTGGGTTACGAACTGCCCGAACTGCGCATAGCTAGAACCATCGAGTATGACGTACAGGCGAATTGGAAGCTCATCATTCAGAACTATTCAGAGTGTTACCACTGTCCGATCATCCACCCGGCATTGGAACGGCTTTCTTCTTCTCAAAGTGGTGTGAACGACATGCTCAACGGCCCAGTGATCGGTGGCTATTCGACGCTCAAGAAGGGTGTTGCGAGTCTCACGCTTACGGGTCAAGCGGCTGCCTCACAATTGGAAAATTTGCCAGTCGCGGATTTAAACCGGATCTACTATTATGTAATCTTTCCGAATACGCTGCTCAGTATGCATGCCGACTATGTCATGGTTCATACCATGCAACCCAAAAGCCCTAATCGGACACTGATTTCTTGCGAATGGCTGTTTCATCCAAAAACTTTGGCTCAGCCGAGTTTTAACTCCCATGAAGCCGTCGAATTTTGGGATATAACCAATCGTCAAGACTGGAAGGTCAACGAACTCACGCAGGCCGGCGTTAGCTCGCGAGCTTATCAGCCGGGACCTTATGCGGGAGCTCACGAAGATCTCCTACACCGATTCGATCAAGAATACCTGCAGGCGATGGGCTCCTCTACTGAGTTCTAGCCCTTAGGAAGGGAGCTCCTGATGGCAGCGATCGTAGTGGTTGCGATAGCCCTCTTCACCGATGGCTTTCTCTATGGTCTTGTCATTCCGCTCATTCCCCATCTGTCGACGCGTCCCCCGGAAAATTGGATGATCGGGATGATCTCCGCCTGTTATGCGTTGGGAGTCATTCTCGCGATTCCGTTCTTTGCCTACCTCTCAGACCGCTTCGGTCGTCGGAGGCCTCTTTTGTATGGTGGTTTGATTCAGATACTTGCGATCCTGATCTTTGCCACGGCGACTCACTTTCCACTCATTCTTCTTGCCCGGTTTGCGCAGGGCATCGCGTCGGCAGCGACCTGGACTATTGGGCTAGCTTTGGTCGCCGAAACCTTCCAACGCAATCGCGCTCGCATGATGGGTTATGCCATGCTGGCGAGCACATTGGGGCTCATCATGGGGCCGATGATGGGAGGAAAACTCAGCGATTGGCATGGCCACTCCTTTAGCTTCGCCGTAACAGCTTGTTTAAGTTTTCTGGATTTCGTAGTGCGATGGAAATTGATTCCCGAACTTCCGCAAAAAACAACCACACGCTCGGAACTGGGGCGGCTCCTTTGGGATCCTTCCGTCCTTACGGCCTGCGCGATCGTGATTCTCGCGGCCTGGTGCTGGAGTGTACTTGAATCGCTTCTTCCGAGTCATTTGGAGCACGTCGCCCATACGTCTTCTTCAAAAGTTGGAATGCTCTTTACCCTAAGCACGACCATCTATGGTTTGAGTTGTCCTATGGTAGGTGCTCTCACGGACCGTTATGGATCGGAAATCATGATGACCGTCGGTCTCGTTGCTATGGCACTGATCTTACCGTTGATAGCCGTCCCCACGGGTTCTACAGAAGTTGGCATTCTGCTCATTTTAATCAGCGTCGGCTATGGCTTTGCCATGGATCCTGCATTATCGGCACTGGGGTCTGCTGTCGAACGACACGGTGGCGGAGCGTATGCACTCATATACGGAATTTATAATATCGCATATTCCGTTGGCATGGTGAGTAGCGACGTGACCTCTGGAATTCTCGCAAGTCTCTTTTCGTTCAAAATTGCGCTTTGGGCCACTGCGATCATAATGTTGTGCAGTCTCTTCTTTTTCAAGCTTAATGTCGGCAAGTCTCAGAAAGTTTTTGAAAAGTCCTAAAAAACTCATAATCTGCTGAAATTACAAAGAATGGTAGCCTCCACGAGGCACTGAAATTTTTAGTCGCTTATTCGCTTGTTCGCCGGTTCTTCTTTTGGTACACCCATCATCTTAGAAGCAAGCTAAAGAGGTGCTCCATGAAGTCAAAAATAGCAATGATACTTTCCCTCTGTCTGACTCAATGTTCACAAAATGCAGGTGAGATGTCGTACGCTGCGAAGACTTGTGAGATGGATACGAAGAGATCTGATATTGAGATGACTTGTAAGATGGATACGAAGGGATCTCAACAGCGCAAGAGCTTCCTCTCCAAACCTGTCTCTTTCGTAGATGCAAATGGCAATCTCCTTCTCGCTACTGCCCTAGTTAACACTGAACTCAGCAATTACTATGGTGGAATTGTCCCTAAGACGACTGTCTTAATGGACTACCCAAAAAGCGCAAACGCTCCGTATCAAGATAGCCTTCTGGTGATTCAATTAGAGTCTGCGTTTGAAGCGACCCTGCCTGCATCCTTGCGAGCTGAATTGGCAAGTAGGGGCCTCTTGAATAAAGGGCTCGTCAAAATTTTTGTGAATGTCCAAGGCAATTACGATTTGGGAGAGGAAGAAGATCATCAACACGATGGATCCCCGTTAACCACCCGTTTGAAAGCTCATGGGGGAGTGGATCCGGATGGTCCTGCCCAATACTCAGGAACCCGCTATAATAAGAATGTTCAAATAGGAATTTATGATGCTGATTTTGATATTTCGGATGAAGTTCCATTGAACGCTTTGCGCTCATTCAATGTTCATCTTCATGATTCCGTATTTTCTCCAAGAAACGCACGAATAAAACTTGGGAAAAACTCTCCATCGCAATCCTTCTGGAGCTTGGCGTTGGATGATAGACACACCATCGTAACTTTACATTGGGTGCTAGATCAAGCCGACGAAAAGGAGCTTTTAGATATATTATACCAAACGACTTACTTATCATTTCTAGGAAGAAGAATCCTGAGCCGGCCTCTTCAAATGGCTGTGAGTGATGTAGGCGATTTGCTTGGAAAACTATCAGACAGCCCAACTTTCAAAAATAAACCCATGCTTAACAAATTAAACGCACTTTTCCTCTAAACGAAAAGCTGAGCCAAAGAGTCGCGAGCGGCCGCTCACTCGGAGAGAAATACACAGGAGCTAAGACTGTGATCTCTCGCTGGCGCTCGAGATGTGACAGTCTTAGCTCCTCCGTAAAGCGTCAAGGTGAGTGTCTCTTCTCTTTATTTATAAAGCTGCCCCTTAAGTTATAAGAGGCAATTTATCAGCTAAGTTAGGAATTTCCTGCGAGCAACCCCCAAAATTCTAAAATAAAAAGAAATGGTTATGGTAAGTTGTTGAGTTGGCTACCTTAGGTTTTCGTAAGACNNGCCTAGGTAGGTTTTAGGGTCATCATTATGAAACGAAAATTTAGATATATTGTCCTGATCGTCGCTCAGTTCCATACGCCCAACTTAATTGGACAAGGTGCCGCTACAAATAGCGCAAGCAATGTCGATCCGCTTTCCATGACGCAAGCTCAGCTCTCGCAGCTACCAGCCGCTACCTTGGAACAAACCCTTGAACAGCTTTAGCAACAAAATGCGCAAGCGGCCTTGCTACTGCAACAGATTCTAGCTTTCAACACAGCCATGTGCCAGCGGCTTGCACTGCTCCAAACGCAGTGTCTGGCAGAAGCCTATTTGATTCAACCGGTCGGAGCCAATGCATTCTCTTGCACGCCTAATGGCCCGGCACCACCACCACCGAATCTTTCGGTTGTGGCGCATAACCTACAGGGCTTGCACTTTCGCATCATCGCGAATTCAACCTATATCAGCAGTGAATTTGTCGAAGGCGGTGGACCTATCACTTTCCAAAGCAGCAATAATCAACCCGTTGTAGCCCCGCAGTTTCGACAACTCACCACCATGAGTTTGGTCTCGGTAACGCCCGGATCGACCGTGGATGTGCTGGGTCAAATTCAAAACACGCAAGTTATTAGCAGCAGCACGCTGAGTGCTCTCACGCAAAGCCCAACCCAAGGGGGCATGCAGTTTCGCATCATGGTCAATGGAACATCGCTTGTAGCGAGCGAGCCGTGGCTAGCCATTGCGGCACCATCCGATGCGAATGTATTGACCGAAGTGCGCGTCGACCCCCTCAGCATACTGAGCATGGGAGCCACACCCAATTGCACCGTGACTTTGCAGCAGATCAATCAACTACGACAAGCCTCGCAAGCAGCTGCGAGTACCGGCACCGACTCATCGATGGGGAATTAGTATGCGGACTGTTAAAATACGACCGGCATATCTGCTCATTATGGTGAGCCTAACTCTGTCCTGTCATGTCAAACAAGCGGGATCAAGCTTAGCAAGCATCTCGACAAGTACATCTACAAACTCAGCCCTGCAAAATGCGGTGCAGCAGTATAATGCCAGCACCAATCCGAAGGTTGCCGAAATCATCGCTCTTGAAACGCAAATTGAACAACGTGAACCAACGCTTGAAAGAGCGATGGATGTGCGTGGCAAATTGATGCTCATTCTCATGGCCTCCATTGGTGCCGGATGTATGGGAAGCCTCGTACCCAATACTGTCGAAATCATTCTCAATGGTGAGAAGATAAACGATCTTGATGTATCGACTTTAAAACAAAACTCTCAATATCTCCCAGCTGCCACACCGGGCCAGACCAATTTTCAATTCTATCTCGGTGATCTCAGCCATCAAAATTACCTATCCTTCACCGTCAACCAACAACATAACCCAATATTTGCCACCAATGGGCATTTCGTCTTCCAAGTTGCTAACGATTCAACGTTCACACTGAGTGAAGCCGCCATGCTTTCCGTTACGCAATCGACTGCTGCTTACACAAAAACCGATTTTTGTGGCNNAGATTACAAGCTACGATTACGGAAAATCAACGTTACGAGATGAACAGCCTGACCATCAACGTCAATGGCCACACACTTTATACGAATAGCAATATCAATCATATTTTTTCCGCAAATCCTGGTCCCGAATCCGCGTCATCGGTAGGACTCTCGTGGGCCGACAACAATGTTCAGCTCAATGATTCCTACATCGCACTTATGCAAAGTACGCAGTGTGCACCCAATTAAACGCAGAAATCTTTGAACTTCGCGTCACGCGCCCGCAAGGGGAGCTCTGCGTATACGCCAATAAGATGAAATCCTTAAGAATTCAATGAACGCCACGCAAGGCCACCAGCAGATCCACTCATAAATAAAATCTTGTGATTCATCGTGTTCTTTTCTAAGATGCGAAACTAAGTGAACTTACTTTAAAAATTGCAGGCGACACCTCGCTTTGACATGGGGATGACGAATCTGTCTTTCTAACAACCATTGGGTCTAACCAAAAACGCAGGCTGATGCTTGATAAAATGAGGATGCTAATGAAACTTAAACGTGTGCTCTTGCTGGTCTGCTTCTTAGTGCCCACACTCTCCTATGCCAAAACTTTTACGATCTTCCATACCAATGATGAACATTCCCGTCTACTCGGCTTTGCGCCAGACTATGAATACAACCCCGCAATCACCGGCGATGGGACCGTTGGAGGCGCTGCACGACTTTCAACATTGCTCAATCAAAAACGTGCGACCGCCCAAACTAAAGGCCCCATGCTCACGCTCGAAGCAGGCGATTTTTCGATGGGCACTCTCTTCCAATTGATTTCGCGAGAAAAGGGCGTGGAGTTACAACTTTTTAAACTCCTACAATATGATGCCATCAGTCTTGGTAATCATGAATTTGATTTTGGGGTAAAGGGTCTCTCGCAAATGATCGAATCCGCTCTTCGTGAAGTTGGATCGCTTCCGCCTATTGTTGCCTCCAACTTGGTGCTTACAAGCAATGATCCACGCGATGAGAAGCTTCGACAGTTCGTCAAGCAAGGAGTTATCAAACCCTATGTTGTCCTCGAAAGGGGTGGCCTACGCTTCGGCATCCTCGGTCTCATAGGTTATGAAGCTACCGAGGTAACCACCAATAAAGCTCCCGTCCAGTTTGCCGATCCCATCCAAACCGCAAAGCACATGGCCGATCTTCTGCGTAAACAAGAGAAAGTCGATGTCGTGATTGCTCTTTCCCACTCCGGCGTCGCACGCAATGATCCTAATTGGCTGGGTACAGAACTGCTTACGGTGGGTGACGACGGCAAGTGGATTGGTGAGGATATCAACCTGGCAAAGGCCGTACCCGACATCGACGTCATCATCAGCGGTCATTCTCACACACCGCTTAACACACCGATCATCATTGGCAAGACAGTTATAGTCCAGGCCGGTGCCGAAATGCGCTACCTCGGTGAACTCGAACTCGATAGCAAGGAACAAAAAGTCCACGTCACGCATTACAATCTCAACCCGATCAATGATCAAATTCTCGGTGATGCGGCCATCACACAAAAGGTGGAAGAGTTTAAAAAATACATTAATGAAACTAAATTGCTCTCCTTCAACGCGAGTTTCGAAAAAGCTGCTGCTAAAATCGACCACACCGTAACCCGTGTCTATACCGATAACGCAATCGGTCATCTGCTGGCCACGGCGTTTCAAAGTGCAGCGCAGGCCGATATTGGCTTTTGTCCAGATGGCATTATTCGTGATGATATTTTTCATGGCAAATCCGGCATTCAAAGTTTCTCGGATATTTTCCGCCTAAATCCACTGGGAATCGGTGAAATCGATGAGGAGTCAGGCTATCCGATCATTAAAGTTTCTGTTAACGGCAAGGAACTCAAGCAAATCATCGAAGTCCTTTTGCTCGCTTACAAAGTTAAAGGCTCAAACTACCATCCGCGTTTTTCCGGCATGGAAATCGATTACAATCCCTACCGCATACCTCTGGACCGCGTGATCGAAGCGCGTCTTAAAAAAACGGATGGCCGTACCGAAACGATCGACTTCAATGATGAAAAACGTCTCTACAGCATCGGCACAACATCTTATGTCGGCAAATTCTTTTGGGTCATTCCTGAAGTCAGTATGGGCCTCTTCAGTGTCACGCCTAAATTCGCGGATGGGCGTCCGATCATCGATCTGAAAGATTCCTTAGTGAATGGTGAGCCGGGAGCGACGACTCTGCATGAGANNTTGCAAAAACTTCCCAAAGAAGCCAGCTCGGGTCTTCCGATTATCCCAACCGATGGTGATGTCGTACGCTCGCCACTGAATCCCATGCCCAACTTAGCTCCGAGCCATCTTTTCAAAAATGCTACGTGGATCCAATGGACCGGTATGAGTGCCCTCAGTGTCGTCTTGGTAATTTTTGCAAGCCTTGGGCTATCACTTGCTCGCCGAAGACAGCGAAAGAAGGTGACTTTTATCGGCTGAAGGAAGGTCTAGCTCCCGCCGTTGACCAAGCTTGCAGATTT
>PLEQ01000161.1 GCA_003136475.1 Deltaproteobacteria bacterium | reverse complement strand
GATTGATTCATTTCTTTGGTAGAGGCGAAAAGAAGACTAAGCATATTGCTTAGGGGCAAATGTTGCCGTCCCTAATCTAAGATGTTACCGTCCCATAATGGATTCAAAAATTCCCACATTGGAAACGATTAGACTTATTTTAAAGCCCATCACCCTTGACGTTGTTACTAACTATGAAAAATACTTTGTTGATTACGAAGTAATTAGTCAGCTTTCCGCTGCGGTCCCGTGGCCCTATCCTAAAGGTGGAGTGACGGATTTTTTAAAAAATATTGTGATACCGGCTCAAGGAAAAGATCGCTGGTCCTGGGGAATTTTTCTAAAATCTAATCCTGATGAGGTAATTGGATGTGTAGAAATTTGGCGTAACGGAATTCCTGAAAACAGAGGATTTTGGCTCGGCCGCAAATTTTGGGGACGCGGAATCATGACGGAAGCAGTAGAGCCCGTTATGGATTTTGCTTTCGATAATCTCGGTTTTGAAAAACTAGTTCTTACTAATGCGCTCGGTAACACGAGGTCACGAAGANNGCGCTACTCTGATTGACGTGAAGCCCGCGAAGTTTGTGAATCCTGCTTATACGGAACATGAAGTCTGGGAACTGACGAAGGCAAATTGGCGCCAGCACCGACAGGCGAAGGTCACTTAATCTTCAATCATTTTAAAAAAATCTAGGTTGAAACAAAACATCGTTTCTTCTTTAGACTCCGAAACAGTTTGTACATAGTTCTGAATGACTTCGACAAACCTCAAGCGTAAATCGTCAACGTCTTTTGACGATAGGGTAGAGACAGTAGAATAATGGATATCATTTTTGTCTTCTCTCTCTAGAGATTGAATCGCAACCATTCGCCAGTTGGAGTGGTGCTTTGAGATATTTGGCGACTCGCGGTCAAGGTGTAGGTAACTGGGGCCGGTTACGAAGGAACCATTTTTTTCTATAAGAAGCTCGCACGACAACAGAAAGGCCATTACCCTACGCACTAAGGCTTCGTTTAATCCTAATGCTTTTGCGACGTCACGAACCGTTCGAAATTTAGGCACCGTGACCAGCATATGAATGGCCGCATAGTACCAGGANNGTAGAAGTGCTGTTTGTTTTTTTACGCGTCCTTTTATATTGAGGTACTTGTCCTTTAATTCGTCAAGTAAAGCTTGGTAATGTTCGCGCAAAATTTTTGTTCCCGCCCTTGCTTGTTCGACGAGCAACAAGAAAAAGCGTTCTTCATCGGGAGTTAACTTGAAATAGCGAGAGATCGTTAACGATTGCTCTATGGAAAAATTTGCATGAGTGTTTAAAACTTGGCTAATGAATCCGTTGTTGCATCCCATCTCCTCCGCAAGCCTGGAGCGAAAACCACGAGAGAAAAACGATTTTTCTTTCTCTAGGTATGCTAAATACACTTTATAGTCGCTAAAATCGAAAACATTTTTATTAGCCATTTCAACATCTTATCATTTTTTTCTTAGTAAAACTAAAAAATTTGAACAAACTTATACTTACTTTATGTATAAATATTAACGCTATGGGTTATTAAGCGTTATCGACACTTTGCTAGGTATTAATTTTGCTCTTACTTATTGAAACGGAGATTTACATGAAACCCAATTTTGTGCGTTTGTTGATGTCCACTTTCGCCATGGCTTTAGGATGCACTGCTTTCGCTGGAAACAGTGGTGGCGGCGGTGAGCTTATACAAGATTCTCACAACCCTTGGTTTGTGAAAAACACGAAAGTGGTTCGGTATTGTGTCGAGGTCGATGAAAACCTTTTTCCGAAAGATAAGCTGCCCTTAGACAAAATGATCGAGAGATCTATTGGCTTTTGGAAAAATGAATTTGCTTCTGCTGTACCTGGTCGCATGTACGGCAATGCCGGAGTCGCCAGCCAAGATTTTATTAAACAGTCGTGTGATAGTTCAGTCGATATTCGTTTTCAATTTGGCATACTTCACCCCGCTCAACGACAACTTATTAAAGACCCTTCGCGCTACGTTTCTGAAGTCGTTACTACCTCTTACGATCAAGTAAATTTGCGCGGGAAAGGATTCGTCTACTTCTCGCCAGATTCAGGGCCTCTCAAATTCAAAAGTGATAGAGCTCCCGAAAAAACATGGTCATCTCCCGGTGGTAGAGGAAAACTCTATCTCGTGATTGAGCATGAATTGGGTCACATTTCCGGCGTTCCTCACATGGGGAAATTTCCTAATTGCTTAATGTCGGAAGACTTTCCTGAATGGATCGTTACGCAAAGTGGCGCTGGCTTTTATGATTATGAGTATGACAATAGCCTTATTGATAATTCTGTCTTTGGATTTCGGCCACAAGGGCAACGAAGAAAAATTTTATTTTCAGAAGGCGCCACAGATGTTTCACACCCACTTTTTGGGCGNNCTGATGATCTGATGGCCGAGTTCTCTGAAAGCAAAATAGACATCGAAGCCTTTAACGGGAAAGCTTCAGGGCGAAAGGTTATTGGCTCTATTATTTTAGATAATTCTATGGAACAGGACCAGTATGTAGGTGGACTAAAGATTTATCTGACAAAAGCGCAAGTGGTTTTCGCGCCGACCGCAAATACATCAGCGGTTGATTGGTCTAAACTTGGATACTTCGAGTCCATTGAATTTTCTCTGCGCCATATCCCAGCCAAATTTAAGTCCTATATTTCTGGCAAGGAACATGNNAGTATGGCCCGGACGGCTTTAGAATTGGCGGCGAAGTCGATGGTGTTATCATTCCTAATTTGGTATCCGACTACTTTTAAGCAGCCGCTTCATATCGGACCTTATTCCTAATTTCTCTTTAAGGAGTTTTAAAATGAAAATCAATCTGACCGTAATTACTCTTACCCTTCTCTCCATTGCAAGCTTCGCCGCTTCAGAACACCAAACTCGATCGGTAGATGCCTGCCTGAAATACTATGATTGCTCACCTTCTTTAAAAGAAGGTGTGGATTCAAAGAGGAACACCGGGGATTGGTGTTCGGTTGTCTTTACAACTGGTGATTCAGTGACCGGCGTCGCTATCACGGAAGTTGCTGTTGTCCCACGTTCATTTGGGATGGATGACAACCTTAAAAAGGGAAGCAACGTTAAACTTGAAATTGTGGATGGGACGGCAATTTATCAAATACAATCCCTAAATACTAGGTCCTGTAGATAAAACGATTTTGAGGGCTATTTGGTAAGTTTCTAGCCAGGGAAAATCCGTTTTAAAGATTTTTCCTGGTTGTTTTGCCCTAAAATTATTCAGGCGAAAATTTGAAAGCGCAATATCGAGCAAAAATTAGAATATATCGTGCTCTGGGAATCGCCTATTTCCCTAGTTTAAACCAATCAATATTTAGACATCGTAATTCTTCGGATGTCGATGGATCTACCACCTTGTTAACCTCTTCTATAAATTTCACAATCATTTCCCTTAGTTTCTGAGCATCTGATTTAGATATAGTGAGTGGACAAGAATAATGGAGTTTCGCTGGCTCATCTTGATGGAGACTCTCGATACTTTTTTGTCTCCAATTTATATGATGGCTTCTTATCC
>PLEQ01000415.1 GCA_003136475.1 Deltaproteobacteria bacterium | reverse complement strand
ATTTGACTCGTATCTATTCTACCCGCTTCACACTTGCGTTTCATGAAGTTGTGAGTGTTTTGAATGAGGTCTACTTAACCGGTGTCGCCAATGGTTATTGTGAGTTCGTCGCCCAGTACTATCTCACTCAAAGTGTTTTTGAAGGTGGGACGCTAAAGTTCTATAAACACTTTAAGGAGAGTTTTGAAATCAGCGAAAAAGCGAAAGAGTTGGCTGAAAAAATTAGAAATGCCAAGAATTGCTGCGACGCTAACGCCCAGGATCTTCTTACGACACCTTAAAGTAGATTGGTGCGAAAACGTCGAAAGCTGATCACAATTGTGATCGCTGCCATCAAGAAGAGTGCTGACACATGCCAAGCGATAAAGTGTCCCTCGCCCCCCTTGAGCATGATATTGCGCATCAAAGCAAGGAAGTGGGAAAGCGGATCGCAGTAAGAAACCCATTTCATGGGCTCGGGCATATTCTCCAACGGAAACATGAGTCCTGACAGAAGAATTGCGGGAAACAGAAAGAGAAAACTGGCGATCGTCGACTGCTGTTGATTGCGCGCAAAGGTCGAGATCAAAGTTCCTATGGCCACTGTCGTACAGACGAATGCGAAGGCTGCGAGCAGGAGCAGGAGAAAAGAGCCCCGCATGGGCACGCCAAACAAGAGGACAGCGACAGCAAGAACTAGGGGAACATTGCTCATTCCCAAAATGACATAAGGGATTGTTTTTCCAAAAATCACCTCGCTTGCCTTGATCGGAGCCGAGATGAGCATCTCGAAGGTTCCGAGTTCCTTTTCACGCGTGATCGACATACTTGTCAATGCGATGGTAATGATGCAGATCAACATGCTCATCACACCGGGGACCATAAAATAAGAGGTTTCCAGGTCAGGGTTGTAGAGAACCCGGACCGCCACTTGCAGACCTTTTTGAAGCGGTGGCAGATTATAGTCTTCGTTGAGGACTTGCGTTGCAATCGCTTGGATATAGCCTTCCACCGATTGTGCCAAAATAACGTTGGTCGCATTGACGAGCAATTGTAAGTCACCAGCCTCCTGCCCCACGCCTCGCGTTAAACCGCCGGCAGGGGCTACGAGGGCGGCGTCGACTTTTCCGGAACGCAGAAGTTCAAAGGGATCGGAGTTACGATCGTAGTCGGTAGGGAGAAACCAATGGCTTGTCGTGGCTCGCGTATAAATATGCTGCAGAACCGTATCTTGTGGGTCAATGCNNCCTGTGGGTCGATGCGGGCCCAGAGACGCACGTTTTTAACGTC
The DNA here is from genome assembly GCA_003136475.1 of Deltaproteobacteria bacterium. GTDB lineage: Bacteria > Bdellovibrionota_B > Oligoflexia > Oligoflexales > Bog-1112 > BOG-1112. Next base: position 10,273 of record PLEQ01000415.1, on the reverse strand, counting down.
GTTCGAAATCGCAACGCCAAATATGGTCAATTGAATCATCGGTAAGACAAATAAGAGAAGGCGCATCCGTGGGTCGCGCAAGGCCTGGCGAAATTCCTTAAGGACAAATCCGCTAAGGGTGGACATCAGGGCTCCAAATCTCGTTTAAAGCGACGGGTTGCAATCGCAATGCTGATGCAACACAGTGTGGTGAGGGCCGCGAAGGCTGCGCTCATTTCCATAAATGTTGAACCTTTCAAATACGACTGGCGTGCGACGACCATGAACCAACGGGCTGGGAAGAGCATAGTAAAATAGTGAAAAAATTTCGGCATACTCTCGATTGGAAAAATAAAGCCTGATAAAAGCTGGGAGGGTACCATCCCGGTCATCATCGCAAATTGCATGGCAAGTTCTTGCTTGCGGGTGACGACCGAAATCACGAGACCTTGTGCCAGATAGGTGGTGATAAAAAGTACGCAGCCCAGCATGAACACTGCAAAGTTACCTTGGAAGGGTACGTGAAAGACGGTTCGTGAGATGACGTAGACGAGGAGCACAGCGAGCAGGCCCATGATGCCATAGGGCGCAAGTTTACCAATGATAATTTCCACCGGCTTGACCGGAGTCGAAAGTAGCAGTTCCATCGAACCGTTCTCCCACTCTCTCGCAACTGTCAACGCTGTCAAAAGGATGGAAAGAATAGCCATGACCACGACGGTCAAGCCGGGAATCACAAACCAGCGACTGTTGAGCTCGGGATTAAACAGGTAACGTGTTTTGAGGTTCAAAACTTGGGGCGGCTCAAAGTTGACCAAACGTGTCGCTGCCAAGTTTTCAATCGCATTGACGTAATTCAGAATGGGGCTGACTGTTGAATTGTCCGACCCATCGAGTAAAAGTTGCGCCTGCCCGGTGCGTCCGGCGAAGAGGTCTTCTTCAAAACCTGCGGGAATGATCAAGGCACCACGGTTTTTTTCCATAGCCAGCGCATCTTGAGCTGCCGCTGGCGTCGGAAGCTGTGTGGAGATAAAGTACTGCGAGGCTCCGAACGTTTCGATCAGGCGCCGTGAGCTTTGGGTCTTGTCGTCATCATGCACCCCAAGGGGGATGTACTTGGTGTTGAATTCAATGGCATAGCCAAAAGCGAAGACCAGAAAGGCTGGTAATCCGATGGACAAGGACAGCGTAAAAGGGTCACGCACAACGTGGAAGACTTCTTTTTTGGCCATCGCAAGGACGCGACTCCATCGGAAGTTCATGATTGCGTTCCTTCTACGAGTCGAATGAAGACGTCTTCGAGTGTGGGGGTTATTTTGTGCAAGGCAAAGCTTTGACCCAACTCTTCTTGGAGTTTTTGTCCGGCAGCATTGTCTTTAAAAGTTGCGTGAAATCTGAGTCCATAGGGTTCGAAGAAATCCAAAGCGGGATGCTTGCGCAGTTCGAGAAGCTTGCTATTGTGGGTTTTGTTGTGAGGGTCCAGTTCGTAAACCCCGTGCGGAAAGACTTGGGTTTTTAAATGGCTGGGGGTGTCGAGGGCAATGATTTCACCACTGCGCATGAGCGCTACGCGTTCGCATTGCTCAGCTTCATCCATATAGTGGGTGGTCACAAAAATGGTTTTTTTCTCGTCGGCAAGTTGTCGAATCAAAGCCCAGAAGCGGGCGCGAGCTGCCGGTGTAACACCCGCTGTCGGCTCATCGAGAAAGACGATGTCGGGATCATGTAAGATGGATGCTGCGAGCGCTACTTGTTGCTTGATCCCACCTGAAATATTTTTGACGAGCGAGTTTAGTGGCAGATTAAAGGCAATAAAATGCAGAATTTTATCCCGACGGCGCAAGTAGGTTTTGTGATCGATCTTGCGGAGACTGGCAATAAAAGACAGATTTTCCTCGATGCTCAGATCCTCATAGAGTGTGAACTTCTGCGACATGTATCCGACTTTGGTCTTGATCGCCATTTCACCTTTTGCAAAACCAATCCCAGCGACTGTTACCTCACCCGAACTCGGCGGGAGCAGACCACAGAGCACACGAATCGTCGTGGTTTTTCCGGCACCGTTGGCGCCGAGAAAGCCGAAGATTTCACCACGACGCACCGAGAAACTAATATTGCGCACAGCATAAAAGGTGTCGAAGACGACGGAGAGATTTTTAACGTCTACCGCAAGTTCAGCTGACATGGTTAGCGGCTCCATGTTTGAGGAAGAGCTCGTCGAAGCTCCGCACTTTCCTGCTTGCCAGCAGTTCGCGTGGCTCACCCTCGGCAAGGACACAGCCCGCTTCGATAAGATGAACGTGAGAACACCGTTCGGCTTCATCCATATAGGCGGTTGTCACGAGAATGAGTATTTTTTTGTCGAGGAGTCGGTAGAGAAGATCCCAGAATTCCCGTCGACTGATGGGGTCAACGCCATTGGTGGGTTCGTCCAACAGGATAATGTCTGGTGAGCGCAAGAGCGCGCACATGAGCCCGAGTTTCTTGTACATGCCCCCGGAGAGTTTGCCGGCAGGGCGCTTGATAAAGGGGGTTAGGCGAGTGATTTCTAGAAGTTCTTCGCGTTGCGTGCGGTATTGCTGGGGGGAAAGCTGGTAAAGCGCACGGAAAAAATCCAAATGTTCATCGACGGACAGGTCGGGATAGAGACTTTGCTGTTGTGGCATATACGCAATGTCACCGCGAAGCCTTTCGAAAGCGATGGGTGTGCCATTGCGAAAGTACTTAAGCTCCCCTTTATTGGGCTTGAGGAGACCGAGTAGGGTTCGCATGAGCGTGGTCTTGCCAGCGCCCTCGGGACCGATCACACCGTGCATTTTCGCTGCATCAAAGTTTAAAGAGACGTCAGCTAAGGCTTGGTTGACACCGAGCTTCTTCCAAACGTTCTCGACTGTGATCGAAAATTGCTCGTTCATTCGGGCAGCTCAACTTCCACTGTCATCCCGGGTTTGAGAATTTCCTCGGCATTGGCCTCGTTGAAACTGATCTTGACACCAAAGACAAGTCTTTCGCGCTCCTCACGGGTTTGAACATTTTTAGGAGTGAACTCAGCTTGCTCGTTGAATTTGATGATCGTCCCTTCAAAGAGTCGACGATTGAGTTCTGGTAGATACGCCTTGAGCTTCATGCCGAGTGCTAGCTTTGCGACCCGGGTCTGGGGAACATAAATATAGGCCCAAAGATTGCGTACGTTGGCGAGGGTTAGAATTTTAGTACCTGGGAGCACCCATTCCCCCGGCTCGTGGTAGCGGGAGAGCACGGTCCCCTGCAAGGGTGAACTCAAGCGACACCAGGTAAGGCGGACATCGGCATCTTCCTTACGATTGCGCATGAGATCGAGAGTTTCGGGGGTTGAAGTCCCACTCCGAGATAATTTGACATAGCGAGTGTAGTTTTCCTGAGCAAGGCGAGCTAGAACTTTCACATCGTCACAACCGAGCACGATGAGGAGCTCATCAGCTTTAACTTTGTCACCCTCTTGCACGTTAACGCTCTCCAGGTTGGAGGCAAGCCGTGCGCTGATATCGACCTTTGTCGCCTCCAAAGTTCCGGCATAGTAAAAGGTTCCGTGGTTTAAGGAGTAGCGAATCAGGAGGGCTGCAAGTCCGCTTACAATGAGGATGACGGGAACCCTGCGCAAGACTCTTTTCATACTAGTCTTCCTTAGCAACTATAGTTTTGAGAAGAATCAATTCTCGGATGATTCCAGCACGGATGCGGGCAAGATCGACTTTGGCCTGGAGAGCTCGCAAATTGGCCGCTTGGACCTCGGTAAGATTGATATTGCCAAAGCGATAGGCCTCGTAATTGAGATGCGCAAGACTTTCCGATTGCTTGACGGAGTCTTCCGCATCGATCTGTTGGGCGCGTAGGGAAACCAGAGCGGCTTTCGATTTGGCGAAATNNTGGATGTCGGACTCGAGTTGCTGACGTCGGTAGCGGGTCGCTTGCGCTTCGAAATCTTTTTCAGCTGCCAGGTGTTGCGTACGGTTGAATTCATACAGTGGCATCGCGAGACCGACGCTCAGCGTGTTTTGGTTGATTTGCTGAAGAATAGGGCCATTGGGGTAGTCGAGACTCGTCCGTGCTGAAAAAAGCAATTGCGGATACAGCGTCGCTGTTGCGCTTTTCGCTAGCCAGTCGAGCGATTCTGCCATCAGATCTTGGCTTTTCAATTGCGGAGGCAACTCATCCAAGTTGGTCGGCTCGTGGCGCCCCTCGCTCACTTGGGCCTTTTCCAAGGAGTCCAGACGGAGCCAGAGACTCGCTTTGGCAAAGCCCGGTGGCGCAGGATGCTGGATATCTTGGTAACGGGTCTCGTGCAGTAAGGCAAGCAAGTCGCGTACCGAAGCACTTAAGTCGATTTCTTGCTGTTTGAATTGGAGTTCGTAGCTCAGGACTTCTTTTTGAGCCGTCAGAAATTCGAGTTGACTGGCCGCACCCGCTTTTTTGCGGTTCGCAATATCTTTGTGTTGGGCTTGCGCAAGTTTCAGTGAGTCCGCAACTAACTGCACCTGTTCGAGTCCGAGTTGGGTTTGCAAATAGGCCAGTTTTACCGAAGCGACCAATTGCGCCGTCTGCACACGCTCATCTTCTCGGCTAGCCTCGGAAGCCTTAACCGAGGACTTATAACTTTTATGAGCTGCACCCCCGTCCCACAGCGTATAGGACAAGGTGGGGCCGATGCTGTAGTTGGAATGCGCACCCAGTTGAATAGCAGGAGTATTGGGGAAAGCTTGGAGAGCAGGGACTACACTCACATAGTGATAGTTGCCATCCAGTGTCAAACGTGGCAAGAGAGCCGTGAAGCCAGTGGCCTCCCGTTCTTTTGCGGCATGCCAGTCCGCGTTCACCGACTTAAGACGCTCAGAGTTCGCCTTAGCTCTAGCTATAGCTTGAATGAGATTGAGTTCTAAAGTGGGTATTTGGGCCTGCAATGCCGCAGACATCAGTAGAGAAAGCCAGAGAATGAGACGCACACCAACCTCCTCTTGTTTCTTTCAAGAGAACGCCTGCTCGGATCTTGCGAAGGGACTTTTTAATTTCTGGGCTGATTATATCATGAAGCTAGGACACTGACACTAAGACTGCGATCCCTCACTACGTTCGGGATGACAATCAAAGAGCCTTGCAAGTATACACATGAGGTTATCCCTCACTACGTTCGGGATGACAATCAAAGAGCCTTGCAAGTATACACATGAGGTTATCCCGAACGTAGTGAGGGATCGCAGTCTTAGTGTCGGTGTCGAATAAGTCAGGAAGAGCCCTAGTAAAGGTAGTCTCGGAAATTAAGACTAGGGTCGCCAAATGCAATGAGCCCGGCATTGACGAGTTGCGGCTTGCGATAAGGGAGACGCTGGCCTGAGAAGTCGAGCAGAGCGCCACCCGCCTCTTCTAAAATGCACTGTCCCGCAGCTGTATCCCACTCATAAGTGCGTCGCTGACGCACATAGAGGTCAGCCGATGCTTCAGCAAGGCGACAGTACTTAATAGCACTGCCAAGACGGAGTATCTTAAGCTCAGGCCAGCGTTGCAGCAAAGTGGCGCGTTCCTCTTTCTGCTCGCGAGAGACCAGAGCTGTGAAAGATTTGGGGTTTAAGCGACGCGTCTTTAAGCGTGTCACGGCACCCTTGCCCTGGCGTTTGAAGGCACCCTGCTGCCGACTGGCAAAAAAAAGCTCATCCGTCAGGGGCGCATAGATCACTCCGAGCACTGGGTACTTCTGATCAATAAGGGCGATGTTTACAGTGAAGTCACCGGTGCGGTGGATGAACTCCTTAGTTCCATCCAAGGGATCCACCAACCAGAAAGGTGTGTTTTCTGCGATGCTATCTGTTGCTTTATGACTCTCTTCACTGACGATTGGCAAGGAGCTAAATTTCTCCAAGCGCTCAGCAATGAGCACATGCGCCTCCCAGTCGGCTTGGGTTACGGGCGTATTGTCATCTTTGACACGTACCGTAAAATTTTGTTCTTGGTAGTAGCGTAGAATACGTTCACCCGCTTCTTGGGCAAACGCGCAGAGACTCGGCAAGGAGTTAAGAATTTGATCAAGCATTCGGGTCCTAGGCTAAGAGAAATGGTGTCAGACTCTGTGACATTATTTGTCAAAATACCTTTGCTCGGTAGCTGCGATTGTTTTAAGGGCATTCGCCGCCCGTCCATCGTAAACTGAATTCAGCCAAGCCTCGAGAATTTCTTTGGCAAGGTCAGGGCTAGTCAGTCGATTGGATAAGACCAGAACGTTGGCGTTATTCCACAGGCGCGCGGCTTTTGCCGTTTCGGCATCGGTGCAGAGGGCAGCCCGGATGCCCGGAATTTTATTGGCGACAATGGCGGCCCCGGTCCCAGACCAGCAGAAAAAGACCCCTTCCTCACAGCGGCCTGCGGCAACGGCTTCCGCTGCGGAGCGTGTCACATCCGCCCACGCTTCGGTCTGCTGCGAGTCCATACTGCCAAAGGCCTGTACCGTATGGCCCTGCGCTTCCAAAAATTGCCTGACAGTATCGTTAACGGCGTAAACTTCATCACTACAAAGGGCTATGTTCATAGCGTTCCTCCAAGCTTTTTCTAACACATGCGTGGTCCCAAAGCCTATAAGGCAAGTTCACGCTAGGCCTTGGCACGTTCCCTTTGGAACTCGCCGTATTGAAATTAGTTGACGTATCAAGCTTTCTTTTCTTTAAATAGCCCTAAGAAGTCTTGCATCAACAATTTTATGTACGTTTGGATTGGAGAAACTATGAAAAGGTTCTTTGCGTCTGCTGTCCTGGGTTTTGTGTCTTGCGCTTTAAGTGCCAGTGTTTTTGCGGCCGATTTTTCTGGATCCGGTGATTGGAAGTCCAATCAAGGGGGGAGTGGGACTTACAATATAAGTCTCAATGTCAGTGATCAGGGTTTGGACAAGGTGATCACGAAGCAAGTCACCTTCGGTGATCAAGCCATGACTGTTCAATTCACGGTTCATCATGTCGATGATACCTTCTTCAAAATTGTCATGGGCGGCAACACTGTCGGCGGTGGCTACTGCTGGGCTGTTGAAGATTCGACGACCGAAAAGATTTGTCACTTTGGTTTAAAGAGCGGTGGGATTCATGTTGAAGAATCTTTGCATGTCACACCCGATTCCGTGTCCAGCATGGGGTCGAAATGGGATGCAGCGAATCACTTGAAAATCGTTTGGAAGGATCATCTTTCCCTGGTGAATTCTGACGACGCGAATTGAGTGGTGTTTGCTGCGAGATGAAAACGGCTAGCGTTTTCATCGCTGTCCTCTCAAGCAGAAGTCGGCCTGAGTTGGCTGACGGCTGCTTCGGCACTTGCCATCTTCGCACTAAACTTACCATAACCAAATCCAAGTCTACTTCGTGAAAGCGGCGTATGCGCTATAATAGAATCTAGTTCGCCAAAAATGTTAGCTCATCCGCAAACTCTTGAGGCCCAGATAAAAATGAAGCGAGAACTTTGGATTCTCTTTTTCACCTCAGTCTGCTTTTTATCAAGCACCCAGCTTGAGGCAGGCCTCCATAATGTCCCGATTGTGATCCCAGCCAGTCAAGTTCATGTTGCGCAGTTTCATCCCCTGAGTAAGTACCGTGTTTTTCGAACGGATCCCGATGGTACTGCCGTTCTTATCCCCTTTCAAATCGACCAAAAAGATAAGTATGGTGACTATATTTTGGATCAAGGTAAACATCCGACGGCAAAATTCAGCAATGGTATTTTTAGCAATCAGGATGAGTTGTGTGTGATGGGCAATGACGTTGGTATTCGCCGACAGCCCACAAAATGGACAATTCCTAAGCCGAACATTCTTTATGAGGTGGAATTCAAAAAAGGTGCCAAAGAAGGTGCTATTTATCTCGGAGTCTATTTCACAGAGCCGCCCCCCCTTGCGAAAGAGAACTACGTGGCTTTTGATCTCGCCAATGCGCAAGTCACGACCTCGCGTTATCGCTATCTCTTTAATAACAAAAATTATCTTGTCGTGCGTGGGGTAGATATTGAAGGACAGAAGGAAGAACAAATTATTCTTTCCTCGTCGGTTTTTCTAAAAATGGATTTGAAGTACTTCCTCACCTTTAGTGTGGGTCATAGCGATATCGAAAGCGAACTCGACGCGTTTAAAGTCGGGCCGGTACGGGTTATCACGCGTGTCAACTTCGACTACAAAATTCTCAAACTCAAATTTGATCTTGGGATGTATACGGAAGTATCGTTTTTTGCCAATGCGGTTTTCTTACCAGCTGTGATTGACAATCCCCTCGATGGTAAAAAAACGCTCAACAAAGGTAGCTATTTCTATTATGGGCTGGCTCTTGTGGAAAACCCTCTGACTTTAAAACCAACCGCCAATATGCCTGCCATTGAGGAGAAGGGTAAGTCTGTTGCCACGGATGCCGAAAGTCGGGTTGGTCACTACTGGGCGACGGCAAAATCATCAAACTACATGCTCTATTTGGAATTCCAACCGTCGATTCAAATGTTGAAGGATCAGAATGTCCCTTATATGTACGTGGAAAATGTCGGTGCTGAGGAATTAAAAAAGCGCAAAGGCGGCACTCCGCTACCCTTGGGGAAGAGTCCCGTGAATGTGGCTGTATCCTTTGACCTCGATAATTTCCGGGCCGGTGTCCATGACGTGCGATTTCGTCTGTTTGTAGAGAACATCGTGCAGGATAGCGTGCTTGAGGAATTCAAAACCATCGATCAATGGCATATTATGGCGGCCCGCTTGCCGATATTGGCGGACCTTTCAGCGCCCCCTTCCCAAGCTAGGAAACTTATGTTATCCTTTCGTACAAAAAAGCACGAGGAGCCTGTGGATGACAGAAAATTTAGAACCCGCCGAACCGGCTCAAGCAAGTGAGGGCAGCTTACCCATGCTCGTCTGGCTGCGCGGTGACGAACCTTATTTTGCGAATTTTAATTTGAGTGCCGATCAAGTGATGGACGTGCTTGGGATTCGACGTTCCCGGCTCAATCAGATTTCAGGCAAAGTGCTGCGTGTCGGACGCGCTCGTATCGACAGTTATGTACGACCGGTCTATCGTCAGCAGGATATCGAAGACTACCAAAAANNGAGCCATAAAAAGTCTTCTGACGTTCTCGATGAAGCACGGTCCAAGCTGGAGCAGCAGAGTGAGCGCGTTCTGGAACAATTCTCAAGCCGTTTTGAGGATCTTGTTGACGCTTTTACGATGGGTTTTCAACAACGCTTTTTGGAGCAGCGACGGTTTAGTAAAGGCATGCTGCGGATCATGCAAAAAAATCTGCGGCAGACCTTATTCGGTCTTCTGCAGCGTACACAGCTGCTGCATGTGCAATCTTTGGCCTTTTGGGAAGAGCTCCGCACGCGTTTTGGCACTATCGACGCCATACGTCAGGAAATGGAACTGACGAAAGCGGCACTTTTGCAAACGCATGATGGGGTTCGCTATAGTGAAAAAATTCTCTTGTCCTTGCAACAGGAACAAAAAGTCCTCCAGCATAAACTCGATGCAGTGATGCAAGACCTGAGCTATTTGAAGAACGCCAATCCCGCGCCAAATGTCTTTCCCGAGCTGCCGCGAGCGCGGGTGAGGGGGGCGTTTGCACGTCTGCGGCGCAGGACGGTGGATGGGAAAAACTCGCAAATAACTAAAGATAAGAACAGTATTCAACCGTTAGCGCAGCGTCGCAAAGCTCGCAGAAAAGTTGAAGATCCTCGTTCTTAAACCGAAAAGAAGGGAGGACTTTGTGGGGTGTATTTTGAATATTTTGCGTCATCTGGTACTCATTTTACCGGTTCTTGTAGCATGCAATAACGCGGGCACGCAGCGTAGCTCGTTTGTGCTGGGGACTTATCGTCCTGAAATGAGCGCATCTGTGTCTGCCAGCACGAATGTTTCTGCTACGCCATCGGCTACGGCACCATCGTCTGCTGCGTCAGCGAGTACGGCTAGTGCCTCGACAGCGACTGTGAGTGCGTTGCCACAGGCCTTAACCATTAATGGGAACTTATATAGTTCGACAAGCAGCGTTACGGATACTGCCACCAGCGTAGCGATATCGACTGTGCTCATGCTCAATAATATCTCCTATGGTGCCTGTGGTGTGNNAGTACCCTAACCAGTCCGGCCAGTTCTTTACCCGCATCGATCCTGATTGAAAAAACAGTCTACACCTCCCCTTCAGGCGCTGCGTCCGTAAGTACTTTGCCGTCCGTTGTGAATATTGACGGGACAACTTTTACAGCAGGTTGCACACCTCCATAGAAGGCTCAGGTGTACGGAGTAGCTAAGAGGCGACC
>PLEQ01000235.1 GCA_003136475.1 Deltaproteobacteria bacterium | reverse complement strand
GGTTTGTTTCAGCCGCCACAATTGTAGGTGCAAGTAGTGGAGTAAAAGGTAACGAGTTTGCAAAAATAAAATATTTAATTTGTGTCGAGTTGTCATAAGCGACCCAAATTTGATTATTTACTGGATCTACGGTTATAGAAATTCCTGCGGTAGCAGCTTCGCCATTTACAACTACGGAAGAAATGACGTTTAAAAACGAGTCTAATCCAGTAATTTCTATGCTAAAAGAGCTGGTGTTATACGCGACATAAATTTTACCCGCCGACAAAGTTGCATCGTAATTTGGATTTGCCACGTTAACGTTAGTGGCTAAATCTATTGTTGGAAGCGGTGATAGGGGTGATACTATGGGAATAGGTATTGCACGAAGGCGATTACTGACCGTATCTACATATATTACGATTAAAAAATTGCCTACTGAAAAAGCTTTTGGTTTTATTGCCGTTGAAGATATGAGTAAATCGTTTACAAGTTGTTCGCCAGTTGTGGTGTCGATTAAACAGTAGCGAGATCCGCCACGGCTGTCTTGATAAGTTGCAACTTCTAGTCCAGAAAAATTTACGGCTACGTCAGGAGTATTTTGTTGATATGTATTTCTTATGACAGAGTAGGTAGAGAGTTCTAAGTTGGTGACTGTTTGTTTATCTGACCATCGGGTAGTAGATTCAGAATATGAATAAGCTTCTGTCCCAGTTAAAAGAAGAAGTTCATTTTTAAAGTTGGCGAGGCCAGAACCAACAGTAATTTCTGTAGTTAAACCTTGAATCAGTTGGTTTAACTGTGCGTACCCGTTTCGCTTCATGATACGACCAGGAGACGTAAAAATACCGTTTTCTAATACTAGAAGTTTGCCAGGAATTACTTGTTTTGGGTCAGTCTTAAGATCGAGACCCTTCGTAAAAGGAACTGGCACATTTTGTGGTTGCAGGGCCATTCATTTTCCTTAAGTCTTGATGATGTAGTTAACGTAAATATTTATCGGACGTGTTTCCGTAGATACTACCGTATTACCGCCAGAATAACTCTGTGTTCCAGAGTTTTGATTCGACGTGAAAGCAGAACCGGCTTCTGCGGCTTGTCCACTAATGTTACCGCTACCTGTATATAAGCGTACAGTATGAGTATGGCTTGTCATTGCATCAACTTGTTGCGAACCGACGTTGTCGCCCGTGTTACCGCCAGGATTATTGGCTGTACGAGTTAGCGTATCGGGGTCATTTCCAGCACCGTTATCTGCACCTCGAAGAAACATACCTTGAGCTTGTGGAACATTAAACGTAGTGCTTCCATCTCCGTTACCATAAGCTGTGCCAATGGCCGTAAAAAGATTTGCGTAGGTCGTTCGACTTACGGCAGTTCCGTTACAAAGGAGATATCCAGAGGGTGCAGTTACTCCGCCGTAAGCTATTATTGCACCGGTGGGCATATTTCCCCCAGGAGAAAAGCTTAAATTTCCCGATGGGTCTGATACAAGTGCGCTAGATGTTGAAGGAAGGGCAAGTGGTAAAGTAAGACTATAACTGGCTGATAATGCCGAAGGCGCATTAATTGTAACGCCTGCAGGACTTGTTGCAATGGGTCGAATTGTTATCGAACCGCTATCAATATTTGCGGGAACATTTGTAGAAGACCAAAACGTAAAAGTTCGTGTTCCAGAAGTATAAAATAATAGGGCTCCGGATGTCGTGTAATCTCCGCCAATTCCACCAATGGTGGTTGCGTCAAGAGCTGCGCCGGAAGTAATTTGTACTTGTTGTCCTAACTGATTATTATAAAATAAATTTCCATTAGAAACATAAATAGATGATACGTCAGAAGGCGTAGAAAGAGGCTCGGATTGGCTCGTAAAACGGGCTGAGCGAAGGCTTGCCGCGTTGTAACCGTTAAAAGGAAGATCGTTATTTATGTTTAAACCATTTGAGGGAACAGGAACACCTTTACCCGTTGTATGGTCGTGGCTGTCAATCGTAGTAAAAGCGGCGTTGTTTTCGGACGCATATGTTGGCCCCAGAGTAACTGTGGGTATTGGTAATAAGAGATCCATGTTTGGCGTAGTAGGCATATCTTCCTCAGAACACGTAGATGTCGCACGTGACGGCGGCACTACTATTTAATGTTAGGGTCAAAGTGGGAGTCTTGTTATTATCTTGACTATCCCAAATATTGGCATTTGCTCTCTGTCTAACAATTTGCCATCCGTTTAAAGTTCTACCAAGTCCGTGGTTAATGTTGTTCACGCCTGAAACTAAACTAATATTTGTAAGTAAGTTTCCGCCGAGCGTTGGGGTGTTAAAAATAGGATTCAACGTCCTAACTAAGTTTTGTTGCACGGTGCTCAAATCCGGAGTCGAGGTGTTGATAACCTGAAATTTCGGAAGTACGTTTCCAGCCATTACCAGTTATACCCGTCGCCGTTAGAACTTCCATCGCCGCCCCAAAGATAATTTCCCATGACATCGACTGTTTTACCTGGTGCGCCTTGATCCCTATTTTCTGCAATAGATGCGATACGCCCAACTAAAGCTGCTTTACGCGCACCCATAGTAGTGGCATCTGATTCTTCTTTACCTAAAATTTTAATTGCGGCATCCACAACAACGTATTCTTCCCAACCGTTGATCCAATCCATGGTCTGCGTATAAGAAAAAACCTGCACTACGTTGTTAGTGAGTGGTGCAGTGAGAACAGATGAAATTGTTAAAGTTCCCGGAGTAGTGATAGCGGTTATAGTGGTATTAGCAGGAATGCCGGGACCAAAAATATTTTGTCCAACTTGGGGTGTCAAAAAATCTGTGGTCGTAAGTGTAGAAGTACCTATGGTTCCATTTACTACGAAAGATGAAACGATGTTGGGCATACGAGGTGTATACCATAGTTGAATCGTTAAACCCGCTGCAGGTAAAGGTGTAAACCAAATTTGAGAAGTTCCAAATAATCGATATCTTATGTTAGTGAATCCGTAAAAACTTGCAAAATTAGGAACGGCAAATTTATTTCTTTCACCAAATGGAAAAGTGCGAAGAGTTACATACGATTGGGGTGTTGCACCGAGTTGAAGATCCACGCCAGATAATTTATAAAAAGCTGGGGGAATAAATGGATTTCCATTAACGTCGTTAAAAGTTGTGACGCCATCAGGAAGTGCAAAAAATTGATTTATATTATCGGTAGTAAATTTAACGGGGGGTGCAAGATAATAGTCGTTACCGTATGCGGATACGAGTAAATCGTAAAGTTCTTTACCTGAATTATTAATGTGGGTTGCAATAGCTAAATCTGAAACAAAACCAGAAGATTGCTGATCGGCTTCTTCTCGAATTTGGTTTATTAGATCTTGTACTGTAACTACGCCAGTCACGGACATTTATAACCTCTAAGGTCGAGGCGTTAGCCCCAACTAATCGTTTTCTTTGTTTTCAGAACCTTCGTCATCAGGATCTTGGTTTGTTCGCAATTCGTGTTGTTCTAAATAAGCCTGCATTGATTCGTGAAAAGCTTTAGGATCTTTTGCGTATATCGCATCTATTACGTCAGATGAGATCGCATGAAAAGTTTCATGGTCGCCATCTACTTCGCCACCATCTGCCATTTTCTGTGCACCGGCTTCATTAAAATCCATTTTACCGGATTTTTCTCGTGGAAGGCTAGACTTGAAATGATCCAATACTGATCCAGCTAAACTTTTTGACTTAAACATTATTCTTCCTCGTGCATGCGGCACTGTTCGATGAGAGATTGAAGTGCACTGGCTAATACGCCTGGAGATTTAGATTCGATAGCATCTAAGATGTCTTTCGCAATTTCTTTACAGGCTTCTTTATGGTTAGCGTCTTCAACTTCGCCACCTTCGTCCATCTTCTCAGCGGGCTCAGGAAACTCCATCTTCTTACTATTTTCCCAGTGATCCAGTACAGATCCAGCGGCTTTCTTTTTCGTATTAAAAAACATCGTCTTTCCTTAAGCTTGTGGGTTAACGCCCGTAATACTACAAGTTGCAGGGGTGGGTGAAAAAACAGACCCATCACTTCCTGCTATGAGGCATCCAACGTCGTAAGTAGTTTGAGTAGATCCATCGATGATGAGAGACGGCGTATAAAAGGCCACGTCCATCGTAAATACTTCACTACCGCCCGCAGGAACGGGAATGTTGCCGGGTTGAGCTACGGGACCTGCACCGTAAGCGCTTCGATCTACGGGTAACGTATTTCCCGTTTGCTTTATTTGGGGAATAATATACAAGATCGTGGTTGCCGTTGGATTGGTGTTAGTAACTGTAATAAAAGCTCGAATAGTTTGACCGACGGGTGCAGAACTATTATTGAGAGTAACTGTAGCTGAAAGTGCCATTAGAAAGTCCCATAGTTTTTAGGTGGGATTATAGTAACGGTTTGAACAGTAGGAGAAGTTACTGAGCCGTCGTCACAATAAAGAGTACACCCAATGTTGTAGGTATTGTTAAGTGTAGGTACTTCATAGTTAGATACTGGGTTTACAGTATTAATCATGGTGTCCCAAACAAGTGTATTACTTCCAGATGCAGGAACTATAGTGTTGGCTTCAATTGTTTGACCCAGCGCAACAGAAGAGTTTTGGGGTTCTGGAAATGCTGAATTTTGAACAAAAGGAACTACGTTTAAAATAGTAACGGGGTTTGCACCTGAATTAGATACGGTCAAGAGTGCGCGAACCTTTTGATTAGCGGTACTGGTTGAGCGATCCAATGTGATNNATGGCCATTTATGCCTCCTGATTTACGCCAACGATTGTGATCGTGGCTGGAGTTGCTTCAATGAGTTCGCCATCGGCACCGTAAATAAGGGCACTGATAGAGATAGTTCCAATACCGCTTCCGGCATTAAACACTACTGGAAACGTAAGTTGTAGTGTACCTGAAGGTTCAACAGGACTATTGGCAGGAATAAAAACTTTTCCCAATTGCACTGAGACGGGTGACTGCACTATTTGTTCAGGCGTTGACCAGGCTTGTGGAACAACGTT
Organism: Deltaproteobacteria bacterium; assembly: GCA_003136475.1. GTDB lineage: Bacteria > Bdellovibrionota_B > Oligoflexia > Oligoflexales > Bog-1112 > BOG-1112. The sequence continues at coordinate 2,872 of PLEQ01000235.1, read as the reverse complement.
ACTGATAAGCGTCTCCGTAGAGTTAGAACTACTAATCGTANNGAAAGTGCCATTTAAATCTCCACTGAGTTTTGGGTTATAGTAATCGTAATTGGTGTTGGATTAGTTATAACGCCGTCTGCTGTATAGATGTCGCAAGTCATGCTATAAGTAGTCGAGTTAGGATCAGGAATATAATATGATCCCCCGTTGTTTGCACCAAAAAAAATAACCTGCATCAACTGCGTTACCGATCCACCGGCAGGAACTTGAAGTCCTCCTGCGCCTGGTACAACGGCTGTCCAACTACTCTTGTCTTCTGCATAAGTAATAGGAGTTGATTTGATTCTAGGTCGTATCTGCTTTACGGTGACGGCATAAGCTGCACTATTAGAAATCGTAATTTGACAATTTACTAAATAGTTTGCGGGAGCCGTGCTAACCGGTGCAGATATACTTGCACTAATAGCCATTGACTCAGCCTATGCTGCTGTTGCGTAAGATAAAGTCAAAAAGAACTTGCTCGCCTGAAGCGGGATCAGTTGCAGTTCCAGTAGAACTTGCAAATTGAACCGTGATAGAAGCCGTTCCAACAACGTTGATTGAACTGGAGCTAACGTAGTTTACAGGAGCTGCAGGAGCGGTTGCGTTTACATAAGTAACGTCAGCGGCTAACAAGTAGTTATATGTGTCGAGCGCTAGCTGGGTATTAGTTCCAAACACAAAAGTAAAGTTACCGGCTGAGTTTCTCGTAACTGAAACGATACCAGGGCTATTTGCCGTGTCAAGGGTGGGTGCACCAGAAGCTCCGAACGTAACACGTGCGAAGATGTCAACAGGATCTTTGTGCATTGAGAAGCGAAATTGTGATCTATATCGGCGGTTTGCCATGGGTTTTCTCCTTTTCAGCTATGCTGAAGGTTGGATACTTTACTGCAACCTCCCCAGGCCAGTAAAGGGCAAACGTGAATGTCTACCTAACCCTGTGTACCTTGATTGGATCACAAATTGCAATATGAAATACTTGATTAATCCTGCATAGTTGGATCGCAAATTACAACTTCTACGTTGTATCTTCCAGCGAAGTAAGCTAAGATATTTTCTGTCTTAGTCCAAGGTACCGCAAATAGTCCGGAATTGAACTTATTACAATAAATAGGCTTTCCATGTAAACCATTCGTTACATAGTTGTATTGGCGAAAGAAGTCATCCAAAGCTAGCCACGTTTGACCAATTATGACATCTTCATTATCTTTATTCCCACCAAATCCAAAAGATGTGATCATGCACCCAATAAAATGTTTCTTTTCCCGAGAAGTAATAAGGGCGGTTCCGACTGCGCCGTAATACGGATTTGCTTGTAGAAAATTGGTGCAATAGCCGTTATATGCGAGATAAGATTTAGGATATAACTTTTTTAAAGATAGTGCAATGCCCGACCCCCAAACGCCCTGGGCGTTACAGGCGTGTAAGAGGATGCTATCTTCAGGGGCATCTTGTAGCCTCATCTTCTTATAGGTTATCATCTAATCGCTTCCTTATTTCCAACAAAGATTCGGCATGACTATACTTACCATCACGAAATACTTCAACTAGTAAATCTCTTTGAACATTATCTTTCAAACTAAAGCCATCAACGGCCTTAATAGAATTGCCATCTTTCAATACAACCACACGACCTTTCTGAGATTTTTTAATACCGTTGTCTGTTTTTGGGTCTTTAAATATTTGCTTTTCGACACCGTCTATTACACAAAGAGTTGACTTCATCGCAAATCCAAAAGTATCTCTTGTATTGTACTGATACGTATACGACCCGATGCCTAAAACAACGTTTATAGACGCAAAGCCTTTCGCAACTAAGCGCTCCATGATTTCTTTTGTGCGATTAAGAGTTATGGCGTCGCCGTAAATAAGGCCTATGTGGCTATCGAGAATCTTATATCCTTGTTCACTACGAGTACCACCGAAGATATCCCACAACGCTTCAACTGCACCCTTCTGCTCTAGTTCCGTAGCTCCATTAGGATCGCCACAGATAATAGACACAGGATCTCCNNAGTCATAGCCGTCAGAAACGACAGAAACAAAACCATGGGGGTGCACCTCCGTTATAATTTTTGTAATATATTCCATGTCGTCACCATAAGCACATTGAATTGAGTGCTCTGTGGCGGGAATGGAAGTGCCAACCAGTTCAATGTCTATATCTGCGCGATATGAATTTTCGAGTGCGGGAATGGCGGGAATAGTGTCTGTGCCGACAAAAGATGTTAAATGTCCCATACCGGAAAGAACACCTGAGTCTAAGGAAGACATGCCCCGCATGGAAAAGTCGTGGCCTTGAAACTTAACAAAATCTGTATTTCCTATAGTCAGCTTTGCGTAGGAATTTAAAATTTTCTTGTATTCGTAGGCAATGGTTGCACTGGTGGATGGTTGCCACATTTGGGTAGAAATAAATGTTTCAAGAAAGTTTGTGAGCCAAAAGAATTCTGGGTGGGTATTTTCTATCGTAAACATTGGTACGCGAAGTGGTACGAGAGTGCCTTCGGGTAACGCTTTAATTGAAATCGGAAGATAATTTAACTTATGTAACGCACTTATGTGGTCAGTTTCCGGATCAATGATACCAAGAGTCATAGTTACGGTGCGTTTATAATCTTCAATTATATCGTCGATGTCTCGGAGAAAAAAATTATCATCAAAAAATTGAACCAGGACTTTTTGAATGAAAGATTGGAGTCCAAAGAAAACAACCTTATCAACACCTTTCATTCTAGATGCTCGGGGTGTCCAAGTGGAATAAACAACCTCGGTTCCTTTAGGGTACATTGCACGATGGGAAAGCTTGTAAAAATCACAAATTAACATTGGGTTCATATTATAAGTT
>PLEQ01000432.1:22372-24101 GCA_003136475.1 Deltaproteobacteria bacterium | reverse complement strand
CCTGTCTCCTATAGACTTTCATGTCGTGCTCTCTCTCACTGAAAAGCAGAGTCAAATGGATAATACGATTCGCAAGTCTTCGAACTTAGGCATCAACAGCTTAATGTTTACCAAACTCGACGAGGCGCAGAGCTGGGGCGAGATGTACAACCTGGGGCACAAATGGTCCTTACCCATGAGCTACTTGTCGACGGGACCAAAAATTCCAGATGACTTAGAAAATGCAACACGCGAACGCTTGATAGAGAAAATTTTTAGTTTTTGACGAGGTTTCTTCATGACGGCTTATTATGACAGGCAGGAATGGGCTCGAGCTGCTGGCAAAAATCCTAATGCAAAAATCATCTGCGTATCGAGCGGCAAAGGTGGAGTAGGCAAAACTTTATCTGTAGTCTATCTAGCAAGTTTTGCCTGCAAACTTGGGCATAAAGTTCTTATCATCGATGGTGACTTCGGGATGTCCAATGTGGATGTTGTTCTAGGATTGAACGCAAGATACAATATAAGAGATGTTTTCGATGGGAGAGCTTCTATCAAAGACATTATTCTGACCGGTCCTTTTGGTTTAAAACTCGTGCCCTCAGGCTCCGGACTAGCTAGTTTGNNTTGCAGCAGCTTTCGTTTATTCAAAAGCAGATTCTCTTAGAAGATTTGAAGTCCCTGCAAGAAGAATTTGATTTGGTGATTTTAGACAGCGGAGCGGGGATTGGGAGTAATGTTATATACCTCAATGAAATGGCCCATAAGAGTCTTGTCGTGACGTCACCTGAGCCGCATGCCATCACCGATGCTTACGCTCTCATTAAGGTGATAAAGGAATCCAGCGATATTAGAGAAGTAGACCTTATCGTGAATATGACCAAGACTGCGAATGAAGGCCAACAGGTTGGTTTGCGCATCGCAAATGTTGCCAACGAGTTCCTTAATATGAAGGTCAACTATGTTGGAAGTGTTCCTCTCGATCCGATAATGATTCGATCTATTTTGCAAAGGAATATTGCAAGTGAGGAAAGCACTAAGTCTATAGCAGCTCAGGCCTGGGCAAAAATTACACGAGATATTTTAGAAAACTTCAATCCGATCCGGAATATCGACACCAAGGCAATTTTTTCTTCGTTTATCAATTCTTCAATGTCACTTTAAATCGAGATAGGTTGCTAATGAAGGGTCTAGTTAAAAAGTACAAGCAAAAGAAACGTGGGGTTGACGGTAAACTGCGCGATCAGCTCATAATGGATTATGCGCCGCTTATCCGCTTTGTTGCGCAGAGAATTTCAGCACGCCTACCCTCGAATATTGAAACTGACGATCTCATCAGCGCGGGCGTCATTGGTTTGATGGATGCCATCGAAAAATATGATCCGAGTCGCGACAATAAGTTCAAAACCTATGCTGAGTTTCGCATACGTGGCGCGATACTTGATGAATTGCGCTCACAAGACTGGGTGCCACGCTCGGTGCGTGACAAGGCTAAGAAAATTGAAAAGACTTATGCGGCGCTTGAACAGAGGCTCGGCAGAGCTGTAACGGACTCCGAAATTTCCGACCAGATGGGCATGGACTTGGGTGAATATTATGAGATGATTGCCAAGGTCAAAGCGGTATCGCTGTTGTCGGTCGACGAGCTCACAGCTTCCAACCAACATGACAAAAGAAGCCTTCTGGAATCTTTGGAAAACGCCAGTGCCAAAAACCCCTTTTCACATTTGAATAGTAAGAACATTCGCAT
>PLEQ01000432.1:0-22344 GCA_003136475.1 Deltaproteobacteria bacterium | reverse complement strand
AAATTGAAAAAAGCGACGAATTTAATGCAGAAATGGTGAAAACATACCCGCATGCCGAACGGAAGCTAGCAGTTGAAATAGGACAATACTCGCTTGCTGCGAGCGCAGATTTTGGACAGGGCCCCGCTCGCCACAAAGCGCTAACCACCTACATCAGCCCCTATGGGATGGAAATTCAGGGAACCAAGGACTATCCTGAAGGAACTTTGTTAAAAATCGCTGTGTCCTTACCTGACTATTGGAATCGGAAGAAAAAATTTGTGGACTATAATAGAGTCGACGTGCCAGGCGATTTCAAGCTTCTTGCCAAGGTTGTGGGCTCGCAGGAGCTGTCAAAGCGAGGTAAAAAACGTCTTATCTTGGTTCAAACAGTCAATATCGATGAAGTCGATGAAAAAGTTTTGAAAGCTTTCTTGCAAGAGGGCAAATGAATATTGTGATTAGCATTCTTCTCTTTGGCTTGGATTTGGTTCTTCTTGGTGTGGTCTTTTTTTCTTTGAGGAATGGGGGCTTGAAAGGCGAGGACCTTGCGGAACTGACGGAGGAACGCAACTTACTCCGCAATTTACACCATGAAATTCGCAAAGACCTCGAGACCGCAGATGGTTTGGCGAAAAAGAACGTTAGTGAAAACGCGAAGCTTGGTGGAGAAATCGAGCAGGAAATCAAAAATAGTGGTCAACTTATAGCCCAGGGAGTGGAAACTATCGTCAATGAGATGGGCGAAAAGCTGCAGCCAACGTTAAAAGAACTTTTAGAGCATAAAAATTCGCTTGAAGTTTTGTCGCGTAAGATCGATAGACAAAAATTGACTTTGCAAAAAACGCTCGATCGAGCGGAAAGTTTTGCAAAGTTTCTAAGTGGCCAGATCGNNGAACTAGGCTTGAACGAACAGGAAGTACGACTCGTCTTAGAAGTTGCAAACAACTAATCTATCCCGCCTTTTTAAAAAAAGTATCCACTCGCGCATAGAAATCCTGACGTTGTTCTGCCAAAATGAGGTGGCCGGTTTCTTCATAGATATGAAGATCGGCTTTTGGGATCAAGTTTTGCAAGCGCAGCGCTTCCTCCAGTGGAACGATTTGATCCTCTCTGCCGTGAATAACGAGAGTGGGTACCCGCAAATTTCTTAAATCTTCTTCATGAATTCGCGTTTTTGCCATTGCATTTTGTTGGGCTTTGGCTTTTAGAGCAAAATCTCCNNGAGATTTTTCTTAGCAAAAGTCGGGTGAAAGAACTTTTCGAAGTGTCTAAGAATTTTGATTTCTTCTTTGGGCCAATCAAAGCGCACGGGCAATTCTCTCGCGCCGGTCGAAGTCCCAACTAAACAAAGCGAGCGCAGGCGCTGTTCTTGGGACAGCGCTAAGGACTGCGCGATGTATCCCCCCATAGAGATGCCAAGAACATGGCTAGCTCTCACTCCTAGCATGTCCCAGAGCTCGACAATATCGCGCACTATATCTTCAATGCTAAAATCAAGCACTGTCTCTGTCTTGCCACTACCGCGATTATCAAAGGTGAGTACTTGTCGCCCTTTTGCTGCCAAAAAGGAACCAANNTATCAAAGTTATCCAGTCATCGCCATCGCCATAAAGTTCATAAAAAATCTTGGCATTTTTTTTTGTAAAATAAGCCACTTTCGACGCCTTTCCTAATAGAGCGATCTTTCACACGGTACGGAACGTGCCTGAATTTAAAAGTTGACCACCAGTGCTGTCAGTCTATATTTTCTTTCTTTGTGCTAGCAAAAATATTTATTCTCTAAACATGAAAGCCTGCGGCGAGTAGCAGCCACATATCGTGACTGTTGCCAATTACGGGTTTTTCTCCAGTGACTTTAGGTGTCCAATGCTTTCAGAACTTAAATTAAGAGCCACGAAAATTCACGAAAAAGAAAATGAAGATGCGATTATGCATGTTCGCAAGCGTGATGGCTCTTTAGAGCCGGTCGACATTATTCAAATAACGAAGAAAGTTGCAAGATGTGGCGCTGGACTCTTGAATATCAACCCCTATCTTGTTGCTAGCAAGGCCATCAGCGGTATTTACGATGGCGTAACAACGACTGAATTGGACACCCTTCTTATCCAAACCGCTGCGATGTTAATCAGTGAGGAACCGGAATATTCCAAACTCGCCTCGCGTCTTCTAACTAATTTTATTGATAAAGAGGTAGGTCTACAGAAGATCAAGTCTTTTTCGGATTCCATAGAATCTGGTTATAAAAGTGAATTGATTGGAGATACTCTTTTAAAATTTGTAAGAGAAAATAAAAAAGCCCTAAATTCGGCAATTCAAGAAGAGCGTTGCGACCTTTTTGAGTATTTTGGCTTGNNATTTACGATCGTTACCTATTGAAAAATCCAACTTCACGTAAAGTTCTTGAAACTCCACAGTTCTTTTTTATGCGCGTCGCTTGTGGCTTATCGCGGACGCTGGATGAGGCTAAGGAATTCTACCAGTTGATTTCTTCTTTTCAGTATATGCCAGCGACACCAACACTTTTCAACTCGGGAACTCGCCACCCACAAATGTCTTCCTGCTATCTTTTGGATTCACCTGAGGATAGCCTAGATGCGATTTACCAAAAATATCTCGATATCGCTCTGCTCTCAAAATACGCAGGAGGTATCGGCGTATCGTTTTCGCGGGTGCGCTCTTTTGGTTCTTTGATCAAAGGAACGAATGGCAAATCAAACGGCATTGTTCCCTTTTTAAAAACTCTCGACTCTTCCGTTGCGGCGGTGAACCAAGGTGGTAAACGTAAAGGTGCTGCCTGCATCTACCTCGAAACCTGGCATGCTGATATTTTTGAGTTCCTTTCTTTGCGAAACAATACTGGAGATGAATCGCAGCGCACACATAACCNNACGCAAATTGGATTCCAGACCTTTTCATGAAACGAGTGGAAGCCGATGCGCTGTGGTCTTTGTTTGATCCCAGGCTCGTTCCCAGGCTGGTGGACACATATGGTGAAGACTTTGAGGCGCTCTATGAAAAAGCTGAAGAAGAAGGGCTTTACCGAAGGCAAGTCCCAGCTCGCGAACTGTATGGCCTGATGCTGAAAACGCTAGCCCAGACTGGCAATGGTTGGATGACCTTTAAAGATACGTGCAACTTAAAATCCAATCAAACGTTCAATAAAGCCAATGTCATCCATCTTTCGAATTTATGTACTGAAATTCTCGAAGTGACAAATTCTACCGAGACTGCAGTTTGCAACTTAGGTTCCATAAATGCGAGCCAATATCTGATAAACAAGCAGTTTGATTTTGACCTTCTTGCGAAGAATGTTAAAAAGATTGTGAAATATCTTGACAGAGTTGTTGACGTCAATTTTTATCCCATCCGACAGGCCAATGCTTCCAATCTCAAGTGGCGCCCCATAGGTTTAGGTTTGATGGGACTGCAAACTTTATTTTTCAAGATGAAGTTGGCCTTTGACGAGCCCCAAGCCCGAGAACTATCGCAAAAAATTCAAGAAGAGATCTACTACAACGCTCTTTTAGCCTCCGCTGATCTTGCCGAAAAAGAGGGTGCTCACCCAACATTCGCCGACACCTATGCCGCGCAGGGGATTTTACAATTTGACATGTGGAAAGTGACTCCAACGAACCCTTTACGTTGGGAGCAGTTAAAAGCCAAAATAAAGAAGACGGGTCTTCGCAATTCGCTCATGATCGCCATTGCTCCTACGGCAACGATCGCCTCAATTACGGGAGCGACCGAATGCATAGAACCACAGGTTTCCAACCTTTTTAAGAGAGAAACACTCTCAGGTGAATTCTTACAGATCAATCCTTTCCTTATTTCTGATCTGAGAGACTTAAACCTCTGGGATGAAGAAATGCGAAAGAAAATAAAAATGGGTGAAGGTTCCATTCTCGGCATTCCTGAAATTCCTGAGCGCCTCAAAGAGATCTACCGCACGGTCTGGGAAATACCGCAACGCTCGCTCATCGACATGGCCGCAGACCGCGGTCCTTTCATCGATCAGAGCCAATCTCTCAATCTTTTTTTAGAGACGCCAACTATCGGTAAACTCTCCTCCATGTATCAATACGCATGGAAGAAGGGACTTAAAACCTGTTACTATATGCGTTCGCGTGCAGCCACACGCATCGCAAAGGTAGGCAGTGTTGACACGACAGCAGAGTCTCTTTCCAAGGCGGTCGCCTGCTCTCTCGAAAATCCCGAGGCTTGTGAATCTTGCACTTGATGCGAATGGTCTGTTCTTAAAAAAGAAAAAGGGAACTCTATAAATGTTACTGACACCTGGCTTTAATTTAAACTTACGTCCGATGCACTACCCGCAATTTTACGACATGTACCGCAATGCGATAAAAAATACTTGGACTATAGATGAGATAGACTTCACACCGGATCTGCAGGATTTGGAAAGAATGTCACTCGCCGAACAACATCTCATCCGACGCCTTATCGCTTTTTTTGCGACAGGTGATTCCATTGTTGCTAATAATTTGGTGCTTAATCTTTACAAACATATCAATTCTCCCGAAGCCCGCATGTATTTGTCACGTCAGCTCTATGAAGAGGCTCTGCATGTTCAATTTTATCTAACTTTACTAGACACTTACCTGCCTAGTGAAAAGGATCGACAGGATGCTTTTCAAGCCATTGAAAAGATCCCCTCGATCAAGCAAAAAGGCGATTTTTGCTTTAAATGGATTGATTCGATTCACAGGCTTGACACCCTTGACTCCACGGAAAAGAAGCGGCAGTTTCTACTAAATTTGATTTGCTTTTCATCTTGTATAGAAGGTTTATTTTTCTTTGCTGCTTTTGCTTATGTCTATTTCCTACGCTCCAAGGGCATGCTGCATGGCTTGGCTGCAGGGACCAATTGGGTTTTCCGTGACGAAAGCTGCCATATGGAATTTGGTTTTCAAATCATCCAACAGGTCCGCAAAGAGGAGCCAGAGCTTTTCGACAAAGACCTGGACATACAAATTCTAAAAATGATTAACGAAGCCATCGAATGTGAAATGATTTTTGCTAAAGATGTTCTTGACCTTGGCGTCGCTGGCTTTTCCGAAGGCGATATGCGAAAGTATCTGGAATTTATTGCTGATCAACGCCTCATGAGCTTAGGTATTTCGCCGATTTTTCACAGTCGGAATCCCTTTGGTTTTATGGAGCTTCAAGATGTTCAGGAACTTACCAATTTTTTCGAGCGCAGAGTCTCAGCCTATCAAATGGGTATAGAGGGGGACGTAAGTTTTAACGAAGATTTTTAACAGCCTTCTCTTGGTCCCGCCGGCTCTCTCTCACTCCATTGTTCCCCGCATTAACGGCTGACAATGCCGGATTTTTCGGATTATATTTGGATTGCCGTTCTGGGCGCTTAGGAATAACCTACACTAAATTAAAAGGTATCAATTCAATCGATAAGGGTGAGCGATGAGCACTGTCAACAAGGATCTTGAAAACTGGGTTTATGAAACGGCCCGCCTGACCCTCCCTGACAACATACATTGGTGTAACGGAAGCGATGAGGAGTATCAAAATCTCATTGAAGACATGAAGGATACTCATGAACTCCTCGAATTAAACAAATCGACGTTTCCACGCTGCTATCTCCATCGCTCCCATCCAAGCGATGTGGCCCGTACGGAACATCTTACTTTCGTATGCACCACAGAAAAGGATGACGCCGGCCCTAACAATAATTGGCTGCCTCCATCACAAGCTCATGAGCGCATTGATCAACTTTTTAAGGGAGTGATGCGCGGACGCACGATGTATGTGATACCGTACTGCATGGGTCCCCTCGACTCTCCCTATGCTCGCTGTGGGGTTGAGATTAGCGACAGCCCATATGTTGCCGCCAATATGAAACTTATGACGCGTATGGGCACTCAAGCTCTGCGCCTCATTGAAAAAAATGGTTCTTTCGTAAAAGGCCTTCATAGCACGGGGGATTTAAGCGAAGAACATCGCTTGATCGTTCACTTTCCCCAAGAACTGCTTATCAAGTCGATAGGTTCAGGCTACGGGGGCAATGCCCTCCTAGGCAAAAAGTGTCATTCGCTGCGACTCGGAAGCTTCCAAGCCAGAAACGAAGGCTGGCTTGCTGAACACATGCTCATCGTCGGTATAGAAAACCCACAAGGAGAAATTTTCTACATTGCGGCTGCGTTCCCTTCAGCATGTGGCAAAACCAACTTGGCTATGCTCATCCCGCCAGAGTCCTACAAAGGGTGGAAAGTTTGGACCGTTGGCGATGACATTGCCTGGATGCATATGGGCGAAGATGGCCATCTTTATGCGATCAATCCAGAAGCGGGCTTTTTTGGCGTTGCGCCCGGAACGTCAAACAAGACCAATCCCAATGCACTGTCCATGCTTAAGCACGATGCAATCTTTACAAACGTCGCACTCACTGCGGAGAACGAACCGTGGTGGGAAGGCTTGGACAATCGCAAACCAAGTTTTGACTGGCAAGGTCGACCGTTCGCAGAAAATCTCGGTCCGGCAGCGCACCCTAATTCCCGTTTTACCGTTTCCGCAAAACAATGCCCATCGTACTCCCCACAGTCTGAAAACCCCCGGGGTGTTAAAATTTCGGCAATTGTATTCGGCGGGCGACGTCCCTCTCTTGTCCCACTCGTCTATCAGGCTAAAAATTGGGAGCATGGGGTTCTCATTGGCGCGACGATGGCTTCCCAAACGACTGCTGCTGCAACGGGGGCAGTCGGCATCCTCCGCCGTGACCCTATGGCCATGAAACCTTTCTGTGGATACAACTTTGCAGACTATTGGAGCCACTGGCTGAGTTTTGCTAAAAAATCTGACAATCTCCCGAAAATCTTCCACGTCAACTGGTTCCGNNGCTTCATTCCCAAACCAGGTGCTATCGATATCTCAGGTCTGGCTTTAGATCCGACGACGATGAAAGATCTCTGCGATATAAACCCCGCAGACTGGCAAGAGGAGTGGCAAGATATTGGGCACTATCTCGAAACTTTCGGAGACCGAACGCCTTCGGCCTTGAAGACCCAGCATCGAAACATAAAGTCTGAGCTCAGTCTTTGAGCTTAACTAGAGCTTCCACATCACGGCGGATACATTGCTGTGATAGACTTGGGCCGTTGCAGGGTTTACCTGTACCGATTTTGCATTCCAACNNAAAAGAGTCGTGCATATAAATTGTTAGGATTTCATCATTTTGCAAGACTACTGACTGCGGACTATGGATCGTTGAGTTTTCCGCTCGTGCAAGGATATACCGCTCATCCCAATTCCATGTTTCTCCGTTATCATGGCTTATCACAGCTTCCACGCCATGATAAGGTCTGCCGTCCAGCTGGCCAATGCGAACTGCATAAGTCATCAAAATTCTATTGCCTGACAGCATGAGCAAACCGCAGTGCATACGCCCATACGCAAAATGTTGTACGGGCAAAGACCACGTCCTGCCATTGTCTTTCGAAATCGAAGTCGCTAATCCCATATAATGATCATTTTGAATAGGAAGACCTATCATTTGGGTACGAAAGGCTGCAACGATATTGCCGTTAGCAGCTCTAATCAAGGCTCCTTCATTCAAACCCCATTCTTTGGGCAAAAGAATGGGGTTATCCCATTTTGCAGTCGCGAAATCGAAGCGAATGAATGCTGCCTGTGAAAAAAGCTCTCCCGATTCATCCGAACCTACTTTGAACCAGCAAATAAAAGCGACAGTCTGCTTTTCAATCAAAGGACTGTAAGGCACATCCGTATCACATTCTTGGCCGTTGATACGTGGAAAGGCTTGCCCAGAGTGCCATGCTGTTCCATAGGGTGCGCTTGTCAGCGTAAATTGAAAGCCTCTGACAGCCAAAAGGCCATTTCCCCCAAAATTGCCAAGCGTCAATCTGTGGATAGATATCGGTTTAGGATTGGACCAAGTCTTTCCATCCTTCGAAAAAAGGAAATACCCCTCCCGCTTCTTGCTCGCCGTCATCACTGCAGAAATCGACAAAACCAAAGTGCCATCATCCATCTTAACAACCGCTGGGAACTTGGGATCGTTGAGCATGAAGTCGTAACCCAGCCCTTCTTTGTACACTATGGCTCCATGTTTTTTTGTTCTCACGATAACCGGAGACAGTGGCGTTCGAATCATTTGAGGTACATAGAAAGCTTGTGGATTAGCATCTTCAAGAGCTTCAATAGTCTTGAGACTCAAAACGTCTATCGCCATAGAGACGGGATCCAAATTCCGATTTACAGGGCTCGTGCCATAAAACCCGTCCCGGGCATCCCGGGTACCAGGTGATGTTGGAATATCAAGATTCTCTAAATCATTAGTACTGGATGAAAAAGGACTCAAATCTGACTCTGGAGGAGGCTTAGTCTCCCTTTTAGCCTTACAACTTAACAACACAGCTAGGCCAAAAACCATGACTAAATATCTAAGCAAATTTTATCCCTGCTAAGGAAGGTTTCGCTGAAACTTTCATAATTTTATGATATCGCCCAAGCAAGGATTTGGAAAGCTACTCGGGGGCTTTTGCAAGATCCCGATAAGAGCAAAATTTAAACTCTAAATGTAAACTTAGATCTAAGGCACCGAGTTTGCCGTGACTGTTTTTAGAAGGCATCAAATATTTTACCGGGATTGAGAATATTGCGCGGATCGAAAAGTTTTTTTATGGACTTCATGTAAGAAAGCTCCAATTCATCAATGGTTAGACTAAACTCATCTTTTTTATTGAGGCCAATACCGTGCTCTGCACTAATGGAACCTTTGAAGGTCCGCACGAGATCTAAAATTCTCCTTTCAATCTCTTTAGTTTTTTCCATGAACGTCGCTTCGTTCATGGCGGCTGGCGCACTGTAATTAACNNAATATTGCCATCCCCGACATGTCCAAAAAAAACGAGATCTACAGCTTTGTCAGATTCCTGAGTCAGACCTTCCAATTGATCGAAGAAAGCGGCTATATCCTTCACACTAACGGGGATATCGTTCTTACAAACATGACCGGATTGAGCCAGACTCTCCGTTATATTTTCTCGCAAAGACCAAAGTGTTCGAAAGTCTGCCGATGACGTGGAAAGAATGGCATCTTCAATGCAGCTCTTTTCAAAAAGAACTCCCAGAAATTTTTCCAACTCAGAGTCCTGCATGGTTTCTTCGATTTCCACAAGCACATAGTAAGGCGAACGTTTTGGGAAGGGGGCTCTTAGTGAGGGGAATTTACCCAGCACAAAGCTCAGCGCCTTATCTGTGAAAAATTCAAAGGCCGTCAAAGCTAGGTTTGCCTGATGACATAGGCTGAGGGTTTCAGTAACTTTGGAAAAATTCTCTACACTCAAACAAGCGACTCGTAGATTGGCTGGTCGGCTTCCCAACTTCAAAGTGGCTTTTGTTATAATGCCCAATGTTCCTTCACTACCAACAAACAATTGGGTCAAGCAGTAGCCGGAGTTGTTCTTACGCAAAGATCGATTCAGATCCAGAACTCGGCCATCAGCGAGAACCAGCTCAAGGCCTAAGACTTGCTCGCGCGTTCCTCCATATCGGATGAACTTTAGTCCCCCAGCGTTAGTCGCAAGATTGCCACCGACTTGACAGCTGCCTCGCGAACCTAGGTCCACTCCGTAGAATAAATTGTGTTTAGCAACCTGTTCTTGCAGAGCTTGAATCGTCACACCGGCTTCGACTTCGACGGTGAGTCCGACGGGGTCGATGTTTAGAATTTTATTCATTTTCCCAAGCGAGAGAATGATCTCACCTTTGTTAGCAACCGCACCACCCGCGAGTCCGGTTCGTCCCCCACNNCACTGGGTACAACAGGAAGACCGTGCTGGTAACAATACGCCAGTATTCTTGAAACTTCTTCTGTGCTTTTTGGGAAGAGCACACACGATGCGGAAACGATTTCCGGCTTAGTCCAATCTTTTGCCCACTCTTTCACCTGATCCGGCAGGGTTAAAAATCTCTGACTACCTAATAGCCCCGAAAAAAACACGTGATGAGCGGACGCTAAATTCATTTTTTATCTCCGTTTTGAAAGATTGCTTGATGAGCACTGACGTAAATCATATGCGCAATTTCTCGGACCGAAGCTTCTCTGTGCATGACATTGGCAGGTTTCGTGAGACCCACCAACAGAGGACCTGTGATTTCGACATCTCCCATGTTCTGTAAGAGTTTATAGGCAATATTAGCGGCACTGACATTGGGAAATATCAAGACGTTGGCGTTGCCTTTCAAATTGGTGAATGGGAATTCCTTTTCACGAAGGCGCGCATTTAAAGCAACATCCGCTTGCATTTCCCCATCGACCTCTAAGGTTGGAGCTTTCTCGTTTATAATCTTGACGGCACGAGCGACGTTCTGGGCAAAGGGATGCTTGCTTCGGCCAAAACTCGTATAGCTCAGCATCGCCACACGTATGGGGTCTTGGGTGTAGATTTTGGCCGTTTCAGCAGTTGCAATAGCGATATTAGCCAGCTCTTCTGCATTGGGATCGATATTGATAGTGCAATCGGCAAAAAAGCTGAGGCTCTGCTCCTTCACCATGAAATATACGCCTGCGAGTGTTTTGCCTTTCCTAGCTCCAATCACTTCCAAAATGGGACGCACGGAATTGGCGTAGGTTGCTTTAACACCGTTGACCATAGCATCGACGGAACCTTCATAAAGCATAACTGCTGCAAAATAGTCGTGATCCGTTATCAGCTGATGCGACATCGTACGCGAGACACCTTTGCGCTTACGGAGTTGGTAAAGAATGTCAGCATAACGCTTACGCCGACTGTCTTGAACGGGATCAATAATTTCTATATTTTGCAACGAGCTAATACCTAATTCCTGCATCGTGCTCCGAATCTCATCTTCTCTACCTAAGAGACAGATATGGACCTCACCATCGTCAGCCACCTGTTTGGCAGCTTTGAGAATTTGTGGATCGAAGCCATGCGGGAGAATGACGCGAGGTAATTTTTTGGTCGCCTTGTGCACAGTTTCCATCTCTTTACGGAGACGTCTTATAAGACGACGGGTTGGCCCCAGGAGGCGTTCCATGCGTTCCTTGTACTCTTCGATATCGACATGGATGCGGGCCATCCCTGTTTCCATAGCAGCTTTGGCAACAGCCGGTGCCACTCTGAGTAGGACTCTTTGGTCAACTGGCTTGGGTATGAGATAGTCGCGTCCGAAGACGTACTGTTCGGTGTGTTTATATTGCGCTACAACTTCTTCGGGAACGTTTTCCTTGGCAAGTTCAGCGATAGCTTTGGCTGCCGCAATTTTCATCTCGTCGTTGATCCCACGCGCACGCACATCGAGAGCCCCTCGAAAAATATACGGGAAGCCGAGGAGATTGTTGACCTGATTAGGATAGTCCGAACGACCCGTAGCCAAAATAATATCAGGACGCGTGGCTCTGGCAAGTTTAGGATCGATTTCGGGATTCGGATTGGAAAGCGCAAAAACGATGGGGTTAGCTGCCATTTTTTTCAACATTTGAGGGGTGAGGACATCGGGGACGGACACGCCAATAAAAACATCCGCACCATCTAGGGCATCGGAAAGAGTTTTTATGGACGAATCGGCGATCGCATAACGTTTCTTGAATTCATTGAGATCCGTGCGGCCTTGGTGAAGAACCCCTGTGCTGTCGCACATAATGATGTTACGAACACCCATTTTTTGAAAGATCATCGCGCAACCAATTGCCGCTGCACCAGCACCACTGAACACCACACGGACCTCAGCGAACGAACGTCCGGTGAGTTCACAAGCGTTGATGAACGCTGCCGTTGCAATGATTGCGGTGCCATGCTGATCATCATGAAAAACTGGTATGGCCATGCTTTCGCGCAATTTTTCTTCGATATAGAAACACTCGGGTGCTTTGATATCTTCCAAATTGATGCCGCCGAAGGTCGGCTCCAGCGCNNCCTCGGGATCTTGACAGGCAAGTTCGATATCAAACACGTCGATGTTGGCAAACTTCTTGAAGAGCATGCCTTTGCCTTCCATAACCGGTTTGGCAGCGTAGGGCCCAATATTTCCCAAACCGAGAACTGCCGTGCCATTGGTAATAACCCCAACTAAATTCCCTCGGATGGTGTACTTGAAGGAATCGTCGGCATTTTCATGAATTTTCCGACACGGGCCTGCGACACCAGGGGTATAGGCCAGAGACAGGTCCTCTTGCGAGGAGAGTTGTTTTGTGATCTCGACGGATAATTTTCCACAAGTCGGATATTGGTGATAATCTAGCGAAAGCTTTTCATAATCCATGATCGGTATTTCCTCTGTAGTTTTTCGCAAAAAAAGCTAAGGCCTTTTCCTGACTCTGGTGTAAGTCGGCGATTCCCGGTTGGGGTTGACTCGCACGACCATTTTGCAAGATTGCAAAGGCCAAGAGGCCGCAAGTGGGATGCTGCAGATACCCCGCAAGTGCAGAAACCGCAACCGGTTCCGTGAGTGTTCCGGTTTTAGCACGCACGATGCCTCTCAGCATATTGGCATCCTCGAAGCTAAAGCGTTCTTTAAGCGTCCCCGTCTCACCGCCACTTGGCAAGCTGGCTAAGAAGTCTGGAAAAATGCGAAAGTCATTAGCTGCAAAAAGTAGAACTTTTATCAGTTGGTCTGCACNNGCGTTTCAAAGCTAAGTCCAGACCCATCTTTTAAAACAAAATTGCCGCTGGCTCCAGCTTGCGTTAGAAAGTCTCCTAGAGCCCGCGTACCTTCTTTGAAAGATCCCTGACGCCCTGTGTCAGCAGCCAAACGTTTGAGTAGCATATCTGCCATATAGTTACTCGAATACTGATTGAGGCTTTTGACCAATTCCGCAAGCGACTTGCTATCATGGGATAAAATCAAGCTGGCATCCTCTCGCCGTTTTCCATAGCGGACCTTGCCATGCAGGGTAATCCTCAAAGCTTGGAGAAAGGAACGCACATATTCACCAGCGAGGAGGCCCGAGGGCGCGACTGAGCGGTAGATGTGCTGCATTTCGCTCGCAAGTTTCACAGTACCATAGCTTGCAATTTGGACCTGGCCGCTGCTCAAAGTTTTACGTTCGACATGAATGTCTGTATGCGCCCGGCTGGTACGCACTCTGTTGTCGAGGGTGATACCTTTGAGTGGAAAAGGTTCCAAAGCCATGAGCGCACGATCGCCAAGCCTTTTGCCCGGTGCAACCGCAATGGCGATGGTATTGAAATTGACACCTAATGCCGAAATCGGAGCATCATAGGCATGGGTGGAAAAAGCTCCTGCACGCAAGCGATCGCCGCTCTCTCCCTCGTCAGCGAACAAACTGTTGTCGACCACCAAGTCGCCGCTAATTTCGCGATAGCCCAATAAGCGCAATTGCGAAACGATCAGAAAAAGTTCCTCCGAAACGAGAAAGGGATCGCCCCCCCCGACCACAATGAGATCTCCGTGCACTACACCCTTTTCTAAAGGTCCGGTGCGATAGAAACGAGTCTGCATGCGAAACGCTGGAGAAAGTTTGGCGAGGAGCGTGGCGCTAAGGACCAACTTGGTCGTCGATGCTGGTATCAAGGTGTGCTGGGCATTCAAAGCAAAGAGGATTTTGCCATCCGCAACACGAACGATTTCCGCAGAAACGCGCGTGTTGGCATGCTTGCCAGGGCTCAGCAATTTTTCCATCAGCTGGTCTTGGGTTGCCGCCCATGCTTGTTCGTAGCCGAGCAAAAGGCATAAAATGCAGGAAATTATCCTTGCGCGCATCAAATCACCTCAACTAATCTAGCTCGTCTTTTAATCATACCATTTCCGCGCAATCTGGCTGGAATAACACAGCTAACAACGCGGTTTAGCAACAAGGGCCTAGCTTTAGAAGAGCTCGCTCAGCGAGGGAATTATGAATAACGTCTCCATTATTGGAACTGGGCCTGCAGGCCTGACAGCAGCAATATACACAGCCCGAGCTGGCCTCTCGCCAGTGATCTACACCGGCCTTCAGCATGGTGGTCAGTTAACCACAACAACGGAAATCGAGAACTTTCCTGGCTTTGCCAACCCCATCATGGGCCCAAAGCTGATGGAGGAAATGACCGAGCAGGCACGACGCGTAGGAACAAGCATCGTAACGAGCGAAGTCGTACGCGTCGATTTTAAGAGTTCCCCACACAAGCTTTGGCTCGATACCGGAGCTATGGTTGAGACAAAAACGGTAATCATCGCCACAGGCGCAACCGCAAAAACACTCGGCCTTCCGAATGAGGAAAAACTGATGGGACGCGGACTATCGACCTGCGCGACCTGTGATGGTTTTTTCTACAAGAACAAAAAAGTCATGGTCGCAGGCGGCGGAGACTCTGCGATGGAAGAGGCGCTCTATCTCGCGAAACTCTGCAAGGAAGTCATCATCGTCCATCGACGCAACGAATTCCGAGCTTCGCAGATCATGTTAGGCCGCGCGCAAAAAAACCCTAAAATTCGCTTTCTCCTCCCCTTCACCATCAAAGAGGCCACGCAAAACGACCATGAGCTCACAGGCGTTGTTTTGGAAAATTCTCAAACCAAAGAGACCCTCACTGTCGAACTGGATGGTCTATTTTACGCAATTGGGCATAAGCCGAATTCCGAAGTCTTCCATCCATTTCTGGATACCGATGCGAACGGTTATATTCTTGTCAACAATTTCACAAAGACTAAGATTCCTGGTGTCTTTGCCGCTGGAGATATTTCTGACCCGGTCTTTCGCCAAGCGGTAACCGCTGCCGGTATGGGTTGCCAAGCTGGCATGCAAGCGGCAAAGTATCTCGAAGACAATCACGAGGACTGACATGGTTTTTTGGTCTAAAAAAGAAAAAAAAGATGAGGTCTTGCCGATGCCTCCACCAAGCCCCCCCTTAGCCAAAGACGCTAACCCCAGCCCACCACCCATGCTCAACACTTTGGGGCGCGTTAAAAACATGCTTGCTATCGCAGCGAGNNGGGCAAGGGTGGTGTCGGTAAGTCGACGGTCGCTGTCAATCTTGCACAGGCTCTGCAAAAAAGCGGCTCTAGAGTTGGAATTTTAGACGCGGATATCCACGGCCCCTCGGTGCCTCTCATGCTAAGCCTGCCAGCCCCCTCCGCAATGCAGGGCAACTTAATCGTTCCCCCTGAAGTCGATGGCATCAAAGTGATTTCTCCTGCCATGTTCTCTTCCCAAATGGCCCATATCATGCGGGGACCCATGGCCGGCAATTTTATTCGTCAACTTCTGATGCAAAGCGACTGGGGCGACTTAGATGTTCTCATCATCGACTATCCTCCTGGCACGGGAGATATTCAACTCACGCTCTCACAGGTCTGCAACATCACAGCCGCAGTTCTCGTTTCGACTCCTCAAGAAGTGGCCCTGGCTGATGTCCGCAAGGCATCGCATATGTTTGAGACACTCAAAGTTCCTATCCTGGGCATTATTGAAACGATGAGCTGGTTCCGCTGTGACCAATGCGACAAGCAACATTTTATTTTCAAAAAAGATGGGGCTAAAACCTTTGCGGATCAGATGGGATTACCGCTCCTGGCGCAAATTCCACTCGATGCAGCGATCACAGAATGCGGCGATTCAGGTAAAACACTCGTTAGCACCTTCCCTGACTCCATAGCCGCTCGCGCTTTCTTTAGCGCCGCTCAGGCAACCCTACAAGAGCTGGCTTTTTTAAGACAACAGACCCAGGAAGGCTTATTGTCGTTTAGTCTGAAGTGGCAATAGGGAAGGTAAAACATGACAAAATATTTGGGAATCAAAGAAATTTGGCAAGTCGATGAGCGAACGCTTGGCATTAGCTGGACCGACAAAAACGAAACCCATTTTGATATTGTTAAGTTGCGGCAGCTTTGTCCCTGCGCTGTCTGCGTGGACGAGATGAGTGGTACAAGAAAATCAAGCCCCAGTCCAAGCTCGGAGACCGTCCGGCCAACCCTTATCAAGTCTGTTGGCCGCTATGCGCTAACTATACAATTCAATGACGGACACAACACCGGGATCTATACTTATGAGTACTTAAAACGCCTCAGTTCGACTTCACCATAAGGATCGCATTTGGAATTCATACACCAGTGTCTGGAATGGCTTGTTGATCTTTGCAATTTTATACTCAAAATTGACCAGTACCTTGAAGTCATCATCAAAGGCTATGGCGTCCTGACTTATTTCATCCTGTTTCTGATTATTTTCTGCGAAACCGGTCTGGTCATCACTCCGTTGCTGCCAGGAGATTCCCTACTCTTTGCGGCAGGAGCCCTCTCCGCAAGGGGGCTCTTGGATATCCGCTTACTCTTTGTTCTGATTGCCAGTGCCGCTATTTTAGGGGATATGGTGAATTATGCGGTGGGGAGATATTTTGGCGTCCATCTTTTCAAAACCGAATCACGTTTTCTTAAAAAAGACTATATCGCTCGCACCCATCGTTTCTTAGAGAAATACGGTAACAAGGCCATAGTTTTTTGCCGCTTCGTACCGATCATCCGAACCTTTACGCCCTTTGTAACGGGGTTTGGACAAATGNNCATAGGTGGTGGTCTCGCTTGGACGGCTATATTTCTTGCTGCAGGATTTTTCTTTGGTGGTATTCCCGTTATTCGCAGCAGCATGACGGTGACGATTCTGATCATTATAGGTCTCTCGTTGATTCCCATCATGATCGAGCTGTACAAGGCTCAAAAACGTCAAAAATCTTCTTGCTGCTAGCCTGAACACTGAAGGATTTTAATATTTTTCCTTGAGGCGAGTCTGGAACTGGGAGCGGACTTGGGCTAGTTTCTCATGTTTGAAGGCAGCTTGCCGTTTTTCGTAGAGGCGCTCCTGGAGGTCTTCAGCAAGATTTCCCAACAGCTCCATTTCAAATTCCAACCAAACGCCAAAACTATCCCAAACTCTTTCTCGCATCTCCATAGCGAGTTCAAGTATTTCGTTGCTGTGCGCGCCACCCGTATTATAAATAAAATTAGCGTGTTTAGAGCTGACTACCGTATTGCCTCTCCGTAACCCTTTGACACCGGCCTGTTCCAGCAAGACCCCACTCGACACCGAAACTTCCGCACTATAATTGTTTTTAAACACACAACCACAGGATGGGTACTGAAAATGACCTTTGCTTTCCCGATCCTTTTCGCAAAACTGCATCTTTTCCAACATGACTGCCGGATCCGCTCCGGGGAGCAATNNAAAATCGTATCTTTGTAACCTCGAAAAATACCATCTTGGCTCGTATAAAATTTTTCGACTCCCTGCCGAGAAACCCCTCGCACGGACGCCACCACCTGACTGATTTCACCACCGTAGCAGCGCGCATTCATCCGTACCGTCCCGCCTAACTGGCCAGGTAAACGGTTCATCCATTCGAGACCTGCCAGTTTATTTTCTAAGGCGAAGGCACATAATTCGGAGTTTGATAGACCCGCACCGCAAAAAACACGATCGCCAACAATTGCCATACGCTTCAATTGACGAAAACTGATGACAGCCCCCTCCCATGGGGTATCGAGAACCAGCGAGTTTGTCCCCCCACCCAGGAGAAAGAGCGGCCACTGTTTCGTTTGAATCTCCAGCAGATGGTCCTGGAGCTCTGCCAGCGAAGCGGGTTCAAACAAACACGTACACCTGCCACCAGTCTGATAGTTGGAAATTTCTTTTAAAGAAAAATTCGAATAACGCGGCATCGGATAAACTCTGACTATTTTTTCTTGTGCAAGATTTCAGCAATTGTCTTACCGATCTCAGCCGGTGAGCGGGCCACACTGATCCCCGCACTGAGAAAGGCTTCGATTTTTTCGGCGGCCGTTCCTTTACCACCACTGATAATAGCTCCGGCATGGCCCATGCGCTTACCTTCGGGAGCGGTGATCCCTGCTACAAAACCACAAACGGGTTTGCGAACGTTTTCCTTTATGAATTGAGCGGCCTTTATTTCAGCATCGCCACCGATTTCTCCGATCATGACGATCGCCTCGGTATCCTTGTCTTCTTCTAACATCTGTAGAAGGTCAATAAAGTTCGTGCCGATAATCGGATCACCACCGATACCAATACATGTGGACTGCCCCAGACCTGCAACGGAGGTCTGATTGACAGCTTCGTAAGTCAGCGTACCCGACTTAGAAATAATACCCACGCGTCCGGGCTTATGAATATGACCAGGCATAATGCCAATTTTGCATTGGCCGGGGGTGATAATCCCTGGACAGTTTGGACCAATCAGTCGGGATCGACTGCGTTCGAGAGCTTTCTTAACGTTCAACATATCTCGCACCGGGATGCCCTCGGTAATACAGACGATCAATTCAATTTCGGCTTGAATGGCTTCCAAAATGGCATCTGCTGCGAACGGGGGAGGCACAAAAATCATCGTCGCATTGCACTGCGTCTGTTTCTTAGCTTCTAATACCGTATCGAAAATCGGCAGGCCTTCAAAATTTTGCCCCCCTTTCGAAGGGGTTACCCCTCCCACAAAACGAGGCGCATACGCGTGCGAAAGTTTAGTATGAAATTGTCCGGATTTACCGGTGATACCCTGAGTCACCACTCGCGTGTTCTTGCCAACTAAAATAGCCACGGATTCTCTCCTCTCAATGTCCTTTTTTTACAGCTGCAACAATTTTTTGCGCGCCGTCTGCCATATCATCAGCCGAAATGATTGCCATTTTCGAACTTGCAATAATGGCTTTACCCTCTGCTACATTGGTTCCTTCCAACCTTACAACAATCGGAACGCGTACTTTGGCTTGTTCGGAGACTTCAACGATCGAGCGCGCTATGATATCGCAACGCATGATTCCGCCAAAGATATTGACAAAGACGCCTCGCACTTTCGCGTCTTGGAAAAGAATACGAAAGGCATTCTTAACCATATCTTCTGTAGCGCCCCCACCAACATCGAGAAAATTAGCAGGTTCCCCTCCGCAAAGTTTAACAATATCCATGGTAGCCATGGCAAGACCAGCACCATTCACAAGGCAGCCGATATTGCCCTCAAGTCCGATATAGTTGAGACCAAATTTTGAGGCCTCTACTTCGCGCAGATCTTCCTCATCGAAATCTCTAAGCGCCTCAATCTCTTTTTGGCGAAAAATTGCATTGTCGTCGAAATTCATCTTGCCATCAATCGCAAGCATATTGCCATCTTTCGTGACAATCAGTGGGTTGATTTCGAGAATGGAAAAGTCATGCTTTAAAAAAAGGCTATAAAGCTTGACTATCATATCCGTAAGCTGTTTTTTTTCGGAATTGGGTAGCGTGATTCGATAGAGCAATTGCCGCAAGACATAGTCACCAAGACCCAAGGTGGTATCGACTTTAATCGTTATGATTTTTTCAGGACTACGTTCTGCAAGTTCCTCGATATCCATCCCACCATCTTGGGAGAACATGATCGCCACAGAAGCTGTTTCACGATCGATCAGCATCGCTAGATAGTATTCTTTAGCAATATCAGACCCGGCCTCAACATAGACCGTGCGCACGAGTTTACCAGTGGGTCCAGTTTGATGGGTCTTTAAGGTCATGCCGATCATTTTAGCGGCTACGTCTCGGCATTCCTCAGGACTTCGTACAAGCTTGACCCCACCGGCCTTACCGCGACCGCCAGCATGAACCTGGGCCTTGACCACTGCAACAGAGGATTTCAAACGGCGAAAGGCAAACTCGGCTTCGATCGGGGAACGCGCCAAATAGCCCTCAGGCACTGGAATTTTATTATCGCGTAAAATTTTCTTCGCTTGGTATTCATGAATATTCAACACACACCTCAACTGAAGATCATAGAGAATGCCCATTTAGGCATAGAAACAGCCAAATCTCAACTCGCTTTTCGCTCTAGGCCATACTTTTCAACCTTCAAAATCAGGCCTGCGCGACTGATGCCTAACTCTTTCGCCAGTTGGGATTTATTCCAGCGTGTTCGCTTAAGCCCTTCCTTGATGATTTCCGACTCAACCTGTTCCAAAACATCTCTGAGCTTACCCCCTCGCAAGTCAATGCTCGAAACACTTACCAGTCCATGCAGCCTCGGTGAAAGGTTCATCTCGACCAGCGTGCTATCCTCGCCAGCAAGTACGTAAAGCCTTTCTATCTCATTTTCCAATTCCCTCACGTTACCGGGCCACTGATACGCGAGCAGACTTTGCAGACATTCCTTCGAGGGTTTCTTCTCTTTGGTTCCCATCTTTTCCGCGAAGTTCCTGACAAAATGTTCAATAAGCAAAGGAATGTCCTCAGGTCGCTCCCGCAAGGGGGGCACCACCAAATTGATCACATTCAGGCGATAATATAAATCTTTGCGAAACTGACCTTCTTCCAGCATCTTGGTAAGATCTCTATTCGTCGCACAAATCACCCGTGCCGATGTCTCTCTGTTCTCATTGGAACCAACCGGTCGAAAAGTCCCTTCTTGCAGGACGCGTAAGAGTTTGACCTGCATGGTCTGCGAGGTTTCACCCACTTCGTCTAGAAAAAGTGTGCCGTCATTGGCAGCTTCAAAGAGCCCAATCTTATCTTTGATAGCCCCTGTGAAGGAGCCTTTAACATGACCGAAAAGTTCCGACTCTAGAAGATTTTCGTTAAAAGCTCCGCAGCTTACTGCAATAAAGGGCTCCTTTCGGCGTTTCGAGTTGTAGTGTAAGGCCCGGGCTATAAGCTCTTTACCAGTACCATTCTCCCCCTGAATGAGCACGATGGAAACAGCATCTTTTACGCGTTCAACGAGTGAATACAAGCGTTGCATGGCGTCCGATTTGCCGATCATATTCGCGAAACTATACCGACTTGTAAGAGCTATTTTAAGATGATCGACTTCTTTGCGTACTCCCCATAAACCGGCATAAGCCAATATAATTTCCTCAACGACCATCTCAATCAACTGCGTTAGAAAATCGACTTCTTTTTTATTCAATACAGGCAACTGCTCGACATAGCTTTGAATCTGCTGATCGCTTGGAAACAGGGAGTTCAGTGTGGCCTTTATTTGCTTTTTTTGCTCAGCTTGAGTACCTTCTACAATAAAACCGTCACAAAAAACGCAGCCCAAATAGCGATTCTGTACCGAAATCGGTACCGCAATAGTAGAGAAGCCCGCATGGCACTGGCCAAATTCTATTTTCTCCTGCTGCATTCCAGCGGTTTTGCGGACAGCTGCAATACAACCTTGAAAACCCCGACTATCACTCGTTATGCGTTTGCAAACATGGTGAATCGGGTTAAAGAATTTGCCGGCCGGTACTCCGCGTAAGTAGCCGTGATGATCGGTGAAATTGACCTGGATTTTCCATTGATTCCCCACGATTTGACGCAAGCGACGGATAGCGTGCAACTTATCAAACTCTTCCCAGGGAAGCTCTTCGACCTCTGCCTTCATATTGGCCCTCCAAATTAGGACTGCATAATATTTCGGCAAAGCGTCAAAAATCTTTACACATTTTTCCAATTTATTTTTAGCGGATTGGCTTATATAGCGTCGCTGATTTTAACCTTGGCCGGAAGTTCGAAACCGGTTTTATTCTGCACATAACGCGGGTTCGAGAAGGCAAACACACTCTGATTACCCCCTTCAAGACTCAATTTGACCTCACTAATGAGGTTTTTTTCCAGGTTCAACACCAAAGAGACTTGAGTGATTTCACCACGTTCCTTGGGATTTAAAGTCAAAGTGACGATCTTGCCTTCCTGAAAAGATGAGCTCACGGTATAGCGCATCAAAAGGCTGTCGAAATCTAAAACCATATTGACGATTTCTCGCAAATTCTTCCCTTTTGCCGCATGGGCTTTATAGCGATGAGCGTAGCCTTTGGCGGGATAATAATGAAGAAGGCTGCTGCCATCGTAAACCCACTCTTCCGGTTCAGCTTGATGAAAGGTCCACCGAAAAGAGGACGGTTTTTTGAAATAGACCTCACCTTTGTTGCTCAAGGTTTTATTACGAAGTTTTTTATAGATAATCTGTTCAAAATTAAGAGTCAGAAATTGATAGTCTTGCAATTTAGCCTGAATTTTCCGCAGCTCCTCAAGTTTTAAAGGAACTTTTGCCGACGTCGGCTTGGAATTTGGGTCGGCTTTTGCAAGAAACGACGTCAACAGCAAAACCAAAAGAAGTGCACTGCTGAAGAACTTCATCACCATCAACCTTTCAAAAGATTACTTAATTCCATAAGAACCTTTTCAACCGATCTTAAGCGAATTTCTCGGCGAGTACCAGAAAGATGCAGGCATTCGGTGCGACTCCACCGCTCTTCATCTATGGACCACCAAACTGTTCCGACCGGCTTGTCGGGACTTCCGCCATCTGGCCCAGCAATACCGGTCACCCCTATGCCAAAATCGGCTTCAAAAAGCGCGCGGACATTTTTTGCCAGAGCTGCTGC
>PLEQ01000287.1 GCA_003136475.1 Deltaproteobacteria bacterium | reverse complement strand
GTGCCGGATATGTTGCGAGAACAAGGAGCTGGCCCGATTTTCCTCAATTGGCAGGGTTATGTCACAAAGGAAGAAGTGAATGTTAAGTTTGATGGCAAGCTCTTTCACCGCTACGGCGTGAAGTGGCAGACCCTGCGTCTGCGGGNNAAATTTGAAAAAAGTTTGAAACCTTTCAAGCCGACCTTAGAGTTGAAAAAGGAAGCGCCGATCCACTTTTTCAACAAGCCCGCCAGCAGCATTTCACGGCCAGACAAGTGTTTGGAGATTTTGAAAACTATGGCGAGGAACGCGGAAAGCCCCCATCGCGAGAAAATTGAGTTCTTTGCTTTCAAAGATCCTAAAACCGGCATTAAATTGCTTGAGGCGATCTATGACCGCCTGCTGACCGACAAAAATCGTCCGGAAAATTGTCCTAGCCGCTACATCAACTCCTCGCCGATCATTGCCAAACGCATCTTGAAGGAGGCTCTTTTCGGCTAGTATTGCGAAGCTGGTTTTTCCCATACTTCGTACAGCCAGGCAGCTTCCGCGTCTTGTTCGGGAGAAAAATGTGAAAACATCAAAGTCCAAGGTTCTCTGTCAAAGACGGGGAAAAAAGTATCTGCTGGGCCATTGTAAGACACTGAAGTCAGATAGAGCCGGTGAGCCAACGGCAGCCCTAACGCATAGATTTCGGCACCACCTGCGATAAAAACTTCACTCTCGCCTTGGTCCTTAGCTTTTTGCAACGCCTCGGCCAAGCTTGCTGCCGTTTCCCAAGCGGGTGCGGAGTAATGTGTATTGCGTGTCAGAATGAGGATCTTGCGACCCGGCAGAGCTTTGCCAATGGATTCAAAAGTTTTACGACCGAAAATCAGCGTATGACCCATGCTTAGTTTTTTGAAGTTCTTTAAATCGGCTGAGATATGCCAGGGGAGTTTGCCAGCTAAACCAATTTGACGCTGAAGCCCCATAGCCACGATGATCGAGATCCGCATAAAAGACCCTCTTATGAAAATAACAAAGTCTTTCTCAATGTGTCTTCCAGGTCAAGCCAATGCGAATGGCGTAAGGTGAAATAAGAGCGTGTTGGGTGATACCGAGCGTATTCTTGTATTCCATGTTGAAACAAAAACGAGTACCGCAGACATCGAAACCGAATGCGCTATAGACCCCAGGACCGACCCCGTTGCTATCGATCACAATTCCGCCACCAAGCGAGACATAGGCGCCCGAGATGATCCCAAAGCGTTGTCCATAAAAGACGCCGGGGATGACACTGACGGAAAGTTCGCGCTTTTGGGCACTAATCCAGACCAGTTCATAATCAAGAATTTGAGTGGGGGGAATACTGATCGGATTCGGACCACCCGTACCTGTCGCAGCTGGGCCAATATGGAGCGTCCAGTCTGCAAAGGACGGGCTGCTAACGGCTATCAGCATGAGCAAGACCCCTAGGGCAAGGTAGAGATGGCGGTCACAGCGGTGTCTAAGTTTTTGTCTTTTCACAATTTCATCCCTGCCGAAAGCGTCAGCAGATTTTTGCGAGCGGTGGCCAGTAAAATTCCGCCATTTAATCCGGCAGGAAAAATGACGGAGTCCCAAGCCACTTGAAAGCGCAGTCGACCTTGATCATGAAATTGCCAAAAAATGCCAAACGCCAAGCCAACGTTCCATTCATATTCGTTGCGGTTGAAGGCCTGATCCTTGCTGGCTTGGTAGTGCAATTGGGTACGTTCGAGAAGCGGGGCAAGCCCAACGCGAGCTGCGAACATTTGGATGGGTGGCAGAACCAAAGACCGCGTGAACTCGACTAAATAGGTGCTGCGTTTGACGGGACCGAAGTTTTGTTCAAAATAGAAGCCACGCGCGGAGTACGCATGCCAACTCAGGTCTAAGGCGCCACCGGCACGATAGCGATCATCCCCCTCTTGAATGGCAGCAAGGCCGACTTGCAGGCTTAAGCCTTCGGCTCCCATCGCGTAAAGGGCCCGTGGCTGACTAAGGACACTCAGCATGAGGACTAAGGCTAGAGTACGTATAGAAAACGTAGAGCTCTCACTTTTGTTGGCTTTTTTTCGGACCGATCTTTTGCAGTCATCTTAGCAGTAGCCAACGGTCAGTGTCATCCTTGCAAAAGGCTCAGCGCTGCTTAGCTCGGAAGTTGAGGGCTTCAACAGCTGTGGAAAAGCAGATGGCGAAATAGATGTAGCCTTTCTCATTATGATGGCCAAGCCCATCGGCAATGAGGAAGACACCGATCAGAAGAAGAAAAGAGAGGGCGAGTGTCTTGAGTGTCGGATGCTTGAGAATAAACTCACTCAAAGTATGGGCAAAGGTCATCATCACCAGCACGGCAACCACAATGGATAAAATCATAATCCATANNCCCATAAGTTATCAACCATCCCAACGGCCGTGATAACCGAATCAAACGAAAAAATCGTGTCGAGCAGGAAAATTTGCAGAAGCGCCCAAAAAAGTGTGGTTTTTATCGCCTTGCTGGGTGTGCTGGCGCTGTGAGCTTCGTGCCCCATATTGTGGATTTCGAGCGTAGCTTTCGTGAGGAGGAAGATGCCCCCGCCGATGAGGATCAGATCGCGACCTGAGAACTCATGGTTGAAGACATGAAATAGGGGCGTGGTAAGTTTAGCAATCCAACTGACTACCGAAATCAACAGAATCCGTTCAAACATCGCAAGGAGGAGCCCAGCTTTGCGTGCAAAAGGCTTTTGAGCTTCGGGTAGACGATCGGTAGTGATCGCTAGAAAAACAATGTTGTCGATGCCCAACACGATTTCCAAGCCAGCTAAGGTGAGGAAGGCAAGAAGGTTTTCAATGGTCAAAAATTCACTCATGGAAGCCATGGTCTTTCTTAAGCGTATGACATTCACTGACAATAAGTTGTTTGGAATCCTGAACACCGATTTCAGGTTGGAGCACAGTATGGCTGATACCAAATTTTGTACGAACCTGCTGGCTCAGCTGGGTGATGATCTGTGACACTTCACTTAAAGATAAATCGCGTTTGAAATCGATGTGCCCTTCAAAGTGAATTTCTGCATCGTTGAGACGCCAGATATGCACGTGGTGCACATTTGCGACACTGCCATGCGCCAGCAGCTCCTGCTCCACCTCTTTGAGGTCGATGTGCTGGGGCGTAAAATGCATGATGATGCGCATGATGTCCATAAGGAGTTTCCATGAGGAGACCACAAGATAGCAGGCGATCAAGATGCTCAGCACGCTGTCGATCCAGTAAAATTTTGTCCAATACATGACTGCGCCACCCACCACCAGGGCAATTGAGCTCAAAATATCTGAAAAAAGATGGAGATAAGCACTGCGAATATTGAGGCTGTAATTCGCTTCCCGCCGAATTAAAAGCACGCTCCCCCAATTGACCACGACACTGAGTATCCCTAACGCAATGATCGGGGCTGGATCGACTGCCACTGGGTGGAGAAGACGCGTGACGGCTTCTTTGATGAGGAGCGCGGCAATAGCTAGCAAGCTCGCTGTATTGACAAAGGCAGCCACAATCTCGCCACGTTTGTAGCCAAAAGTTTCTCGCGGCGTACTAGCCCGGCCGGTCAAGCGGAGGGCTATATAGCTGAACATTAGCGCAACAACATCGCTAAAATTATGCAGGGCATCCGATAGCAAGGAAAGACTACCAGCGGAAAAACCAGCAATAATTTGCGCAACAGTGACAATGACGTTTAAAAGGATGGCNNGGCCAGCCACAGCTTGCGACCGATTAAGCCGTGATCGTGGTGGTGATGTCCGCAATGTGACATGTTCTTCTCTTTCTTCTAGATCTAGGCTCTTTAGGAATACTGCGGATTATGACGCACTGCCATAGGAAAACTAAGAGTTTATCTTAAAGATGAGGGCTGAGGCAAAGGTGAGATCACCTGACCTGATCCGAGGTGGATGCGAAGCGAAGGAGAATTCCGCCCCCCCGGCTATTGTCCTGAGCAGCCTTTGACATAGGTCGAGGTGCCGATGTTGGGAATACCTACGCTGATAGTAGCTCCCAAGTCTGTCCCAGTGCCTGACGCGTTATAGTAGTTGGCACCTGAAATGTTGACCACCGAGGGTAGGGTGGAACTTTGTGAGCCACTCGTACTGCAGTTAGAACCCGAGCCATAGGGTTGACCGTTGAGCGTAATGTTATTAACCTGATTGGCGTTGGTTATGGTGCTGGTTCCCGTATTATTGTAGATATATTGCTGATTGTTAAGCGTTATCTGAGTCGGAAAGGCACCCGTCGGATTCGCTGGCGAGCCGCCAGGAGAATTTGAAATCGTCGTATTGACCGCAGTACTCATCGTCTGAGGTATGCTTGTACTCACACCGTTTCCGTATGAACTGCTAGCGCAGTTCGTAGACGCGCTACCGCATGTCCCGCCTGCTGGACTTCCGCATGTGACAGTATAATTGCAGACGATCTCCGGCACGTAGCCACGCTGCTGGTCGATTAAGAACCAATCCCATTCGTTCCCCGCAAAATATCCGGCAACGGCACCGGCAGCAATAGCCATCCCAACAACCGCACAGTAGACAACGACGGACCAAAATTGATCGTTGATGGCTACAGCGATCAGTAGAAAAATAAGCCCTATTACAAACCCAACGATAGCTCCGATCAAGATGGTCCAAGGATTATGGCCGCAACCTGAGGGGCAATCGACCTCTGTAATATCAAAAAAAGATTGGCAGTTGCGGTCTATATTACTTATCCAGCCGTTGACACAGCTATGAACGCAAAAAGGGTCTGTGGATGAAAAGGAATCCCCCGGACACGTCTGTGTGGCTGTAGAGGTGATATCGTTGCATACAGGAACCCCGTTAGCGTCGTTCCCGACGTGCACTGTACCAGCCGGGCAGATAACTGTTTCATTTTGGCACAGCGGTCCCTGCGCGTTAACCAGTGGCTCGCCATTTTGCAGTATGGGTTGGTAAGGTGGAAAACATGCGCAGGTTAAATTGCCGGTTAGATCTTGGACTGAGGCAATCGCACCGGTATTGCAAGTCATGCCGACAATGCTGGCTGTATCGACCGTCAGCCAAGTCGGTACACCATTGTTTTGTGGCGGATACGTGTTCAGGCGCAACTCATTCCCTAGACCGGTGCCACCGGGGGCTTCCGTCAACTCATAACGAAACTGGATTTGTTGTGCGAATTGGCAAGTCTTCTGCGTGGGGTCCGTCGTCGAGCAGATGGGATAGAAGTAGGCTCTAGCATAGAGTGGAAAATTGTAGTTTGGTGAGCCTAAAATTCCCTGACTCGTGTCACCGTTAAAATTATAGGCAGTGACGGCATTTCCCGTCGGCCACATTCCTGCGATAAAACAGCCCATATTCGCAGTCGAAAGACTCCCTTGAATACCACCACTACAGTCTGAACTAACTTGCGTATNNCGTTGTTCAGATAGCCATAAACATAATTCGAAGGTGGCATCAGAATAAACTGGATCCCTGTATTCGAACTCACGCCTGCAGCCGAACAGAGCGAGCCCACTCCGGCGCCGTTTGCTTCTTGCACTGCCGGGTTACCAGCCTGAGTCAATCCTCGATTCAAACAATTGGCTAGCATCTGGTTGCCCGTTGCTCCCTGGGCTGGATCGAGCACGTTGGAAGCTACACTGGCAAGAATAAAGAGGGGGTTCGTCAGAGCCGTTGCGATATTGCGACCGATAGCATTACGCTGCATTTGCCTGGTAAAGAGTTTCTCTTCGACAATGGAACCTCCCATTATTGTTGTAACGAGAGATACGATAGCTAAGGTTACAGCGACGGACACGATCGCATAAATCAGAGCGGCGCCTTTTTGTTTGGACATAGCAAGGGTCTTTCATGCTGTGCGCTGACTGCTCTTTCTATTGTAGCTGAAATTTCGAAAGCTTGGGTCTAGTCCCCAGCAAGAAGTGGGCTAAACTCATCAGCCAGAATTTGATGGGCGCGTGCGGAAGGATGAAAACAATCTCCGTAAAAAAGGTCAGAAGCTTGCTGAACACCATAGTCCTGGTAGCGATCTAATACGGTCTGAAAAATATGAAAAGCATCCGCATGGTAGATTTTGATATGCAAGGTTTTTTCAAGATTTCTAAGCATCTTCTCCAAGCGCCAATTGTAGTAACCAATCAGACTCTCAAAGCCGGCATGCAGGATGTCTTTGGGAGAGCCGCTTTCTATTGCCGCTAGTTCTCCTCGGTCGTCGTCGTCCGGGTTGAAAAGCCAATGGGCTCCTGTGACCACCCTTGCGATGCCCGAGAGAATGCCTTTTGCGATCGGGGTACGATTGACAGGTGGCAGATTGGGTATGAAGAAGACTTTTGCCCCTTTCTTCGCAAGACGCTTGATGTTTGTTTCGAGATTGCCTAAGAGGTCTTTAAGCAAAACACCCTCAAGATTGGTGAAAAACGAAATCAGACGAAATTTATTTTTAAAGTCATTGCCTCCGATCCAAATCACATACAAATGCTCCGCATCGGCTTTATCAGAAGCCTGCTGAAGATAAGCGCTAACCTGCTTACCTAAGCCCGGTAGCTCGTCTGTGCCATCCTCGCTGGTGGCTCCGCCAAAGGCATAGTTTTTACCACCCACGGAACTCGCAGCGAGATTCCATCCGAACTTCTTTGCAAAATGCTCAATCCATAAAACGCCATCCGAAAACCGTTCGTTTGGATACAAGTGACAGAGAACATTCACGGCTTTTTTTCCGGCTGAACATGCATTGCCCATATCNNATGTTAGATAAGCAAGCAAACTCTTCGCAACAAATGACTTCAAAAACATAAGGACTCCTTTGCATGGCGTGAAAATGAGCTCTAGGATTGCGTTTTTGCTGAGGTGGGGGCCAATGACATTTGATGGAGGCATGCCGTGAGCCATCGAATGTGCCACTCATGATTTGAGATATAGAGCAATTTCAATGGCTATGATAGTTCTCTGAAAACAGGGCCTTAGTTTGCATATCTTTAAGCGTTGATAAAGAGGGGATAAACACGCTATCTTGCTCAACTCAATGAACTTTTCAACTGTCAACGCCGGTGAGAATAGCTCAAAACCAGCGCAAGTCCGTCCGGAAATAAAGTATAAGCATAGGTAACGCCTAATGAATATTAAGACCCGGTTTTTCAAGCTTTCATGTCTCCTATCTTTACTCGGGACCACAAGTACACTTCTCTTTGCCTTCCCTGCAAAAGGGTCTGTTGTTTCCGTCGTCTATCAATACGTAAAAAATACTCTCATAGGGGAGGCGGACTTGAATACGGTCCACACGTCCCTCACGGATTTTCTAAAAAACAATGATCGAGTTTCTCTAAGTCCCATAACGGACGATTTTCTAAATCAAAAAGCTTGCGTCCTTTATAGAGGAGACGGTGTCTTATCGCTAGACGCAAAAGAGTTCTTTACAGAAACAGCGGTTAGCAATTTCAATGCCGGGCGCACGCGTGCCGGTTCCCTTTGGATATTTTCTGATGTCATAGGCCTGGCTTTAGGGGGCCTGATCTACCACCTTGTGACCCGTAATCGTGTGGCGCTCGGCGCGGCCATTCCAGGACAAGCAAATTTTTGGCAAGCCTTTACCAATCCCGTTGTTGTCCTTTCTCTATTCAGTGAACGGATTAAGAATAAGGCAAGCGAAGTTTGGGATTTGATCAGAAGCTCGACCCTGCCCTCCTCAAAAGACGACGCTAAGAACTTCGTTCAATTTGAGCGCCTGCGCTTGCAATATGAATGTGGCAAAGATGGGATGTCACCCAATCTGATTGAGTATTTTGATGAGGCTTTTCGCTCTGGTCTCCAATATTTTTTCACAAGCAAATTAGAGGTCAGGGAAGCTTATGAAGAATATTTTCACAATTTTGTATCAGGGGTAGAGAGTGCTTTAGCCTTGCCCTCAAAAAATAAGAAAATAGACATGACGGCAGAGCTGTCTGAAAAATTGAAAAATATTTTGCAGGAATATGATGATACCGTGAAAAATGAGATGCTTAAAAAGACCATCGAATTGTCTATGAGTTCCAAAAATGATGAAGTCGGTCAAGAGGGACGCAAGGTTTCCAGCAAAAAGCCAACCATTTTCTTTCTCGGTGAACCTGGTACAGGTAAGACGACGCTAGCTCGAAAATATGCTGAGACTTTGGGTTTGCTTCTTGTGGAAATTCCCATTGCTAAGGAAATCGCTCGGGAATCGGAAACTCAACTTTTTCGAACAGCTTCCGTGCTTGAGAAGTTAACGGGCTATCGCGATCCTACGCTTCTGACTTCGGCTATCATGAAAGCTCGCAAGCAATATCCGAATATTCCCTTTTCAAATATGATTTTCTTTATCGATGAGGCAGACAAGGTTCTAAAC
>PLEQ01000101.1 GCA_003136475.1 Deltaproteobacteria bacterium | reverse complement strand
GTCTGGGCCTGCAAAAACTATGACGGAGATGTGCAGTCGGATATCGTTGCGCAGGGCTTCGGCAGTTTAGGTATGATGACTTCCGTACTCGTCTGCCCCGATGGCCGAACGGTTGAAACAGAAGCGGCGCACGGCACCATTACCCGTCACTACCGTCAGCATCAAAAGGGCGAAAGCACCTCATCGAATCCGGTAGCGAGCATTTTTGCTTGGACCCAAGGCCTTCACCACCGCGGCAAGCTCGACAAAAATCAGGAACTTATGCGCTGGGCGGCAACCCTTGAAAAAGCGTGTGTGCATACGATTGAGAATGGGCAAGTCACCAAAGACCTCTCGGCGTCCATACTCGGCGTCAACAACCCACCCGCGAGTACCTATTTAAGTACGGACGCTTTCCTCGAAGCTATCGAGCGGAACTTTAAGGAGATATGGCGTGCCAAGTGAGTCGCGCAACAAGTCCTTCAACTGGGTCTGTCGACGTTGACTCTTGCGGTTGCGAGCCGCAAAGGCAAAGGCTTTAGGGGAACCCAAAAAAATGGCAAGTTTCTTGGCTCGCGTGAGGCCGGTGTAGATCAAGTTCCTTTGCAGCATCACATAGTGCCCCATGCTCATGGGAATGATCACCACCGGAAACTCACTGCCTTGCGACTTATGAATGGTGATCGCATAAGCCAGACGTAAGTCCGAACTTTGCTCGGCGTCATAGTTGACATACCGCTCCCCAAAACGCACATAGACCTCTTTTTTATCCGTAATCCCTTCCACAAAACCAATGTCTCCGTTGTACACCGTCAATTCATAATTATTGACCGTCTGTATGACCTTATCTCCGACGCGAAATGAAAAATTCGTAGCCTTAGTCGACGGATTTTGTGGGGCAGCATTGAGCAGGTTCTGCAAAAGGGTGTTGAGGCTGTGACAGCCGAGCGCTCCGCGATTCATGGGCGAAAGAACTTGGACCTCACGCAAGGGGTCATAGCCCGCTTGAGGCAGCTTATCGGCAATAACCATTTTGATTTTTTCAAGCACCTCTTCATCGGTTTCCGCTTCGATAAAGTGACAGTCGCTGTCCGCTGAATTGGAGAACTCACTCGTCTGCCCGTGGTTGATTTCATGCGCGACTGAAATAATTTGCGAGCTCTTGGCCTGGCGAAAAATCTGATCGAGCTGTTTGGAGGGAATTTGCTGGGATTCAATGAGGTCGCGAAAAAAATTACCAGGACCGACAGGTGGCAACTGATCTTTATCGCCGATGAAAATCAATTGCGCAAGATCCGGCACAGCCAGCAAAAGATTTTGCGCCAAGCGAATATCTAACATCGAACTTTCATCGATGATAACAACGTCCGCATCCAGTCTATTGTCTTCACCGCGAAGAAAGCCACCAGACTCGCTGGACCACTCCAGCAGACGATGAATAGTCTTAGCCGGCATCGAGCTGATTTCACTCATACGCTGAGCGGCTCGACCTGTGGGCGCCGCCAGTGCCACCCGCTTACCCATAGCTCTTAGCAAGTGAATGATGGCATTGGCGGTAGTTGTCTTGCCGACACCCGGCCCTCCCGTAAGAATAAACAGTTTCGAGAGTGCTGCGCCAACCACCGCCTCCTTTTGCGCTGCGGATAATTTCTTGGCAGTTTTATCGGAAAATTTATCCAACCACTCGTTCACGCGTCGATGAAGGTCCTCGTTAGCAGGATCCAGCCTGCAAAAAGGCGACTTCAAAATTGTCGCGAGACGCTCCGTCACAACTTTCTCTGCTTGGAACAAGTCCGGTAGCAAGAGATAGGTCGTGTCAAAAGTTTCGTCTGATTCTTGGTTGAGCGCTGAACACGATTCCAACAGGCCCTGCTCAGAAAGTGCAAGCAGGGCGACACGAATCTTATCTTCATCGCGAATGGCGAGTTGACCAGCCAGTGCCGTATACATTTGGCGAGCGGTTTGAAAACAATGACCGTGATCCTCAGCCGATCGCATGAGGAAAATAATGCCGTGCTCTATGCGTTGGGGGGAGTCGTCCGCAATACCCATGGCACGAGCGATCTGGTCGGCGCGGCTAAAACCAAAGCCTTTGATATATTTTATCAATCGGTAAGGGTTTTCCGAAATTGCAGCGACTGTATCTTTACCGTAGGCCGCAATAATTTTCTGCGCGGCATTGAGTGTGATACCGTGATGGGAGAGGAACTGCATGGCCTCAGAGTTGCGTGTCTTCTCCCCCCAGGCGTTGATAAGTTTAGTCGCGGTCTTCTTGGCCAATTTTGGAACTGTTTTTAATTTCTGCGGTTTTTCATCAAGGATGCGGAGCGTTTCGTCACCAAAATGCTTGACGATCTTCTGCGCAATCTTAGGTCCGATGCCTTTGAACATTCCTGACGAGAGGTAGCGTATCAGCGCATCACGATCGGTCGGCCGAATACTCACAGCCCGGCTGGCTTGGAACTGCTTGCCAAAAGTATTGTGCACAGTCCATTTGCCAAAAAGCATGAACATTTCGCCGGGCTGGATATTACTGAAAGTACCAACAGCGGAAAAAACTAGATCTGTCCCGCAGTCGCGTACTTTCACCACACACCAACCGTTGGTGGGGTTGTGATAGGTGACACTTTCGACTTGAATTTTGACAGAGCTAGGTTCTATGACGACTCCCTTTCTACACTTTAGTGCCGTTTTTGCGACGAGGTGGCCAGCGTCTTATAAAATTTATTCTACCCCCTTGCCAAAATCCCAAAAGGACTTAGGTTGGTATCATGGACTGGAGGGTAAAAAGTGTTCAAGATCATCGCATTTTATACCGATATACCAAAGGTTCTAGCTGCCGGGGGGGGTCCGATTTCTGAGCTCGTGCAAGGCCTGTGAAAACGTCCCTAGTTCCAGGTGATTACTTTAATACGCGAACAAAAGAAAGGGGGAAGAAGCCACAAAAAAAGAGATTTAGGAAACACTTTCTATTTTTTAAAGGAGAAGAAAATGAATTGCCGGTTTTCCTTTAAGCAGGTGAAACGATCTGAAGTTCTTGTCGAATTTGCCCAACCCAAAATTCTCGCGAAGATTGAGAAATATTCAACAAAACCTATCGATGCGCATATTACATTCACAAAACAGGGGTTTAATTTTATCGTGCGTTGCAGCGTGAAAGGTGGCGATGGTTTCAACTTTCAAGTCGAAGCATCAAGCCATGACCTGTATAGCACCTTAGACCTTATGTTGGCGAAGCTTGAAACGCAGTTAAAGAAACAAAAAGAAAAGTTAAAGCGCCACAAATACCCTGAAGAGGCTAACCNNCTGCCAGTCGACGCTGGCGATCTCATCAAATATGAGAAGTCTCGGC
This sequence comes from Deltaproteobacteria bacterium, assembly GCA_003136475.1. GTDB lineage: Bacteria > Bdellovibrionota_B > Oligoflexia > Oligoflexales > Bog-1112 > BOG-1112. Next base: position 2,661 of record PLEQ01000101.1, on the reverse strand, counting down.
ATAGGTCCAATGGCTGATAGAGCCATGCCTACCTAAAACCCAGCAGGACCGTGCTCAAGACACGGTCTTTTTTTGGCTCAGGTGCGAAACAACTCGCCGAGTTTCTTGCCGAGAATAGCCGAGGCGCCGAGAATAGAGACCGCAAGAATGACGGTTGCAATCATCCCCAAGGCACTGGCAACAAATTCGCCGCTACCCTGCTCGAGATACAAAGCATAGATCGCTTTCGTAATCGGATAAAAACGTNNGAATCGGAGACGTCCAAAACCGCATAGGAGAAACACAGCAATCCGCCGGCAATCAAATTTGCCGTCAGCAGAGGGAGCGTGATTTTACGCAGCGTATACCACTTCGAAGCACCAAAACACTCCGAAGCTTCCTCAAGCGAGGAACTGATCTGCTGCAGACCCGCAGTTGCCGATCGCACCATATAAGGCAAGCGCCGTATGGCATAAGCGATAACCAAAAGTGGTATCGGATTATTCAAAGGATCGAGGAAGGTGTCTGAGTAAGTCACCACATAACCAAAAGCTAAGACAATCCCCGGTAACGCTAAAGGGATCATCACGATCGCATCGAGTAGGCCACCAAGCGGGATCATTTTACGAGTGACGACAAAAGCGATTAAAACCCCCAGCACCAAATCGAGCAATGTCGAAAGACTGGCAAAGATCAGACTATTTTTTAAGCCGATCTCGGAAACCTCCTGATTGAACACCATGCCGTAGTATTTCAAAGTGTATTTTTCAGGAAGCGCTGTCATAAACCAGCCATCACCGATGCTGGTGATAAAGACCGTAATGTGAGGGATCAAAGCAAAAAAGATCGTGGCAAAGAAAAGTGGGTAGATGATCCACTGTGAACGACACGACGCTTGTTTTTGGGCACCGGCAACGTGCCCCCGCCCAAGCATCTCGTATTTTTTACCACTGACAAATAACTTGGAAGTCAGAAAAAATGACACCGTAAGAATCACGACAAAGAAAACTAACGCAAAGCCGATCGGATTTTCATTAATATCGGTTACTAAGTTAAAAATATGGACAGGCATGGTCTTATGAAAACCCACGAGCAAGGGTGTACCTAAATCCGTGAGAGCCCAAATAAAGACCACGATAGCCCCCGCAAAATAGCCGGGACGCGCGAGTGGCCAAACGATATTAAGATAGCGCCGCAGCTTGCCCGCACCAAGGGTTTGTGCCATTTCCTCCAAAGAGGGGTCGACGTTGGCAAACGCCGACGTGAGATTGAGATAGAGAATCGGATAGAGATGGAGAACTTCGAGAAAAATAACCGCCCACAACATGCTATCATCGGACAACCATTCGATCGGTGTTGCAATGATGCCATGTTCCAAGAGAAAAATATTAACCGCACCAAAGCGTGCGAAGAATCTTTGGATGCCGATCGCACCCACAAAAGGTGGCATAACCATCGGGAGCAGCAGCAGACCCGTCAACAAAGTCTTGCCCCGAAACTCATACCTTGCACTAATGATAGCCAAGGGAAAACTTAGGAGCGTCGCAAAGACGGTCGTCCCAAGTCCAATAAGAAGACTGTTCCAAATACCAGCGGTTTGCACGTTATTTGAAAAAAGTAAGCTAAAATATTCTAGTGTAAAACCAGTCGGCGAATGAAACGCTTTAGCAACAATGACACCTACCGGATAGATCAGAAAGAAAAACAAGAGACCAACCGTTGCTAAGATGGTCGCATAGCCTAAGGCCTTCGAAAGCAAGCGGCTGCTTGCAGTCTTGATTCGTAAGTCACCCCGCATCACGACTCGATCTCTTCAAAAGGCAGAACAATAACGTCGTTCGGTTCCACCATACATTTTATGAGTGTTCCCGATGCCAATTGCGTTTTGGGATTGTGCAAGTCGATTTTAAGGACCTTATCCTTCTGGTACGGAAAACCCAGCTGCTCAATCTCACCAAGATAGGTTGAGAACCCCAACTTCAAATGCAAGATGTTGGAGCGATCTTCCGTCAGATCCGATGCGTTGGGATAAACTTTAAAGTCCCCAGGTCGAATAGACAGACTGACCTTATCACCCTTTTTAGGATCGCCATGCACTTTCGTCGCTTTGAGACGGGCAAACTCCGTCTGCACCAAGGCGCCATCGCTCAGATGTTCCAAAAAAACCCCGTCGATAAGATTGGTTTCGCCAATGAACGCGGCAAGAAACGCAGTTGAAGGATCGCTGTACAAGTCACGGGGTGGACCCGTTTGAACCTCCACACCATGATGCATCACAGTGATCGTCGTGCCCATCGACAGCGCCTCTTTCTGATCATGCGTCACGTAAAACGTTGTGATCCCCGTCTCCCGATGGATACGAGAAATATTATCGCGCATCTCCATACGCAGTTTAGCATCGAGATTCGAGAGCGGCTCATCGAGCAGGATCAAGTCGGGCTCAGCCGCGAGGGAGCGGGCCAGCGCCACGCGCTGCTNNCCGGGTAGACGCTTTTCAAATTTTGTCAAACGCGTCAGGTCTAAAACATCACCGACGCGATTGCTGATTTCTTGATTGGTGAGCTTGCGCAGCTTTAGCCCATATTCGATGTTCTGTCGCACAGTCATATGCGGCCATAGCGCATAGTTCTGAAAGACCATACCAATGCCGCGCTCAGATGCAGGCTTGTTCGTGAGATCCTT
>PLEQ01000507.1 GCA_003136475.1 Deltaproteobacteria bacterium | reverse complement strand
GTTAAAGCCCACGCCAAGTTCCAGCATGGGAGCGATACGCCCATTGATTGTTACTTTTCCTCCTTTATCGGGACGATAAATTCCAGCAAGAATTTTAAGCAGTGTTGACTTCCCTGAACCATTTCTTCCTACAATTCCAAAAAATTCTCCTTCCTGAACCTCAAAATTAATATTATCCAATGTTCTCTTTGGAGTTGTTTTATTCCGGACATGCAACTTCATGAGCCGTTCCCGAAGAGTACCGCGCCGCTCAGCCGAAAGACGAAATGTTTTAGAAAGATTGGAAACAGAAATCACGGCAGACATACTTTTAAAATATCGGTTATACGTCTTCCGTCATTTCGGCTTCTTTAATCTGGAAAATAAAAACTCCCAGAATAAAAATAAACAAACTGACTGCACTCACATAAATATATCCAGTTTTTGTAAGGCCACCCAACCCGACCTGTACATNNAGTACATATCGTGAATAGTTTATTAATCCACTCATCGGATTAAGAAAATAGTAGAAACGCCATTTTTCGGGAACCATACTCATGGGATACATAATAGGTGTGGCCCAGAATCCCAATTGAATAACTACTTCCCATAAGCTGATCATATCACGAACTTTAACCACAATAATGCTGAGGATAAACCCTATTCCAAGAGTCAACAGGTAAAGCGCGAGAAGGAGCGGGAGAAACCAAAGCATTTTTAAATGCCAAACAACATGATCAAGTACTGCAAAAACAAAAAAGNNCAAGAATAATTCGTGGCAAATAAACCTTTCGAATCATCTGATAGTTTCCGATGAATCCCATCATCCCTAAGTTTGTGGCCTGTGAAAAATAGTCCCATAGTATAATTCCAAGCAGTAGAAAGAGCTTGTAATGGGGTGTTTTCATTTTCATGTTCACAGTGAAAACGATGTATAGCACTCCAAAAAGGGCGAGCGGTTTGAGCAATGACCAGACATAACCCAAAATGCTCCCATAATAGCGCATCTTGAAATTTGTCCAAGTGAGAGTAAAAAAGAGTCTCCAGAAATAGGACATATATTAAATTATTTTTAGCGTTTTCCCATCCTTCNNCTTCTGGTATAAAGCGCATAGTGCAGTTTGGGATATTTCATCCAGTAATCCCCCATGTTTTCTGCGTTTTTCCGAATGTAATCTTTTTCATCAAATTTCCCGATTGAAATTGAGGAATATCTAATAACTGCTCCGGGGATTTTCACCAGACCATAGCGCCAGGCAAATACACACATTCGGAAGGGTAACATTGCCCGGTAGGAGAGGGAATGCCTGAGTGTGTTGATTTGCAGTGTAATTGCAGCAATATCATTCTCCTTTTTCTCAATTTCCCCCTTCAGGGATGTTATTTCATATGCCAACTTTTCCTCTTTTTGTTTCCCATTGATATACAACCGCAGCATCTCTCCAGCTGATTGAAAAATAAAATGCAGTTGTCTATTTCCATCCGGGTTCAGAGCCTTTAATGCATTTTCAATTTCAGTGGGGGGTTCTGAAAGAAAAAGACACCCCAGTCCGTGGCAGTATGTAAATTNNGACGATTCCGTTTTGTACCATTTTTGGAAGCCATGTCTCGAAATCATGACGCACAGCTTCATAGGAATGGAATCCATCAATATGAAGTATCTCGATGCTTCCATCGCTAAACTGTTCAGATGCCTCGTCAAATGTACTTCTGATGAGCTTGGAAAACTCGCTGTACTTCTTGTTGTGGCTCTGTATTTCATTGTAGACATCATCGGTGTAAAATCCTGCATGCTCATCGCCTGACCATGTATCCACCGAGTAGCATTTTGTATCCAATCTTGAGTCTCTGACTGTCTGACAAAATGAAAAGTAGGAATATCCATAATGTGTTCCGAGCTCCACAATCGATTTTGGCTTTAATGTTTGAATCAGCCATGTAGCAAACGGCGCATGTTCAATCCATGCAGAATTGGGAATTATTCTTGAAGGTATCCAGATTTCTGGCGCCCAACCGAATAACTTTTTTATCTCTAGCGGTGGGAGCTTATTTGCATAACCTAATTCCTTGAGTGCCCAATCGGTGGCTTCGACAGCCTCCTCAGGTGCACAAAACNNTTTCGCGCTAAAACATTCTGTATTATTTCCGGATTATTTTTGTAGAAAGTAATATTTTCCAAGTTCTCACTGGTCAGTTTTTCATATGGGCCACTGATACTTACTTTCAGACCTAGTGCCCCTGCATACACAAGATGTGATCCAAAAACATTGCTTGTCATATGACTAAATTGGGCCAATTGCCGATTTTGATCCAAAAGTGATGTTGGTGATCCGGCGCTTGCCCCTGGAATGCAGGAAATACCGTTGCTCTCAAACGCCTCTTTCCAAATCCCTTGTTCAAAATCATATGCACCGATACAAACACTGCATTCGTTGAATCCATCTTTAATTGATGCAATATATGCAGCATAAGCATACTGGCTTTCTCTACTGAGTGTCATCCCTGGAATGCTATGCTGGGGCATTACCAAAAGTGTGTTTGAGCGCACCTTTATTTTTGTTTCTTCCAGATATATCACTGGAAGACCGATTGCCCGTGCATTCACATAGCCATGTTCTTTTAGAAAATCTTCCTGCCATTTGACTGCCACAAAGCACGGAGTGTCGGGACTTTCTATGTTGGTCCCAAAAAGCTGCTCTGGCTTTTCAATTCCTTCACGTACCCAGCCGTGTTGCCACAGTCCCTTTGGAGTACGGGGGGGAGTGTCCAATCCGCAATATTTTGCTGCGACAAAAGATGAACCGTAATGATTGGTATACATATGACTTTATCCGGAAAGTTGACTTTTCCCGATTAACAGAACCTCTCAAAAACCACTAAGCTGTGATATGATGTGAAATAGGGTAGCTTTTGAAATATGTTATAGTTTATCCAATCATTATACTCTTCTACGGCTTTGCTATTTTTAAAGAATTCCAAATTCTCCTTTTTTAGTTTTGCATATTCTGTGATTCCAAGCGCTCCACCCAAAAGGAAATTGTCAGAAATGAATTTTAACGGAACTATATNNAACCACAGTTCTGACCTGCCGCACGCATTTCATCAAGCGTTGTCTCTGCCCAGAAAGGCTTGGTGCCATCAATCTCCGGAGTATAGGGATGGTCATACATTGGTATTCCAAGTTTGTCGCAATATTCCCTATGTTCCTTGAAATTAAATCCAAATATGACTAGTCCTCCTATTCTGCAAACACGACTTTTTTCTCCTAAAAGCTTTGCCCAATCTGGAAAATGGGGCATGAAATCAGCCGATACTACTGCATCATACTCTTTATCATCTGCAGGAAGTCTATGAGCATCAGCTTGTTTAACTACAATCTTTAGCTCGGCTTTATTTTCATTCAACAGCTGAAGCATCCTTTCACTGACATCTGTAGCTGTGACATGATAGCCAAGTTCAGCCAAAGCAAAAGAAAGCCTCCCGTGGCCGCAACCCACATCGAGTACTTTTGATTTTTCGGGGATAAAGGAGGCCATTCTCTTTACAATTGGAACAAAATCTCCCTTTGGCTTTTTTCCTGATGACTTGAGATGATTATCCGCTAACTGCTGATCTTGCCATGCTCGTGTCTTTTCTTCAATTAGAGATTCCTCACTTCGCGAGGTACTTATTTGCCTGTTATCCATTATAAAATATATATTATTATATCGCTGTTCTTTAATAAATCTGACCACAAAAACTATCGCAGGATCAAGTCCCACGTTAAAGGAGTTCCTTTTTTTGCATATCTATTTATTTTTCTACCCAAAACTAATTTGTAGTATTCTGGATTAAGTCCAAGCCCAGGCCTCACACAACGAAGGGTTTTTTCTGTGAGAACGGCTCCCTCCTCAAGGTCTTCCGCTATATATAGGGATCTGCGTCTTGTAGCCGCGACTTTCTCTGCTTGGGTCGGCCCATAACGAATCTTTCCAAGGGCAAGCCATGCCTTTTCGCTTTCTTCAACTAGGGCCTTCATTTCCTGTGGTTCCATAGAAAATGCGGAATCAACCCCTCCATCAGCACGCGCTAAAGTAAAATGTTTTTCTATAATGGTTCCCCCAAGTGCAACCGAAGCTATGGAAACGCCTATTCCTAATGTGTGATCAGAGATTCCGACTTCACATCCGAATAGCTCTCGCAGGTGAGGCAGTGTCAGGAGATTTGAATTTTCAGGTGAACTCGGATAAGTACTCGTACACTTCAGGAGCGCAAATTCAACACATCCGTTGGCGCGAAGCGTTCGGACAGCTTGATCAATTTCGGCCACTGTTGCCATACCCGTTGAAAGAATTACCGGTTTGCCTGTCGCAGCAACTTTCTCAAGCAGCGGAAGATGCGTGCACTCGAATGAACCAATTTTATAGGCAGGGACATTCAAAGCTTCTAAAAAATCAACGGCACTTTCATCAAAGGGACTACTGAAGCAGATCATACCATGCTCCTGTGCCCGCTTCATAATCGGCTCGTGCCATTCCCAGGGTGTGTGCGCCTCCTCATAGAGGTCATGCAGAGAGCGGCCTTTCCAAAGCGATTTGGGATCAGAAATGACGAACTCGGCTTCTCGCCCATCGAGTGTCAGAGTGTCTGCGCGATATGTCTGGAGCTTCAAACACTGCACACCGGAATTCGCTGCGGCCTCAACCAGAAGAAGTGCCTTTGACAACGAACCGTTGTGATTCCCTGACATCTCGGCAATGATGAAGGGCTTGCAACCGATTCCGATCTGATGGCTTTGGATGGCAATCATGGGTCGTAATTACAGAGAGTGACGGGCAAATTCTTGCNNACATTGATCCTGCCATGACGCGCGCACCACTTCCCACGATAATATTTTCTGTGACCACTGCACTGGTTCCCAAAAAACTACCGGCACCAAGACTGGAGTTGCGAGCTACGACACAGTTCCCAGAAACAACAACATTTTCGAAAAGCTCAGCCTCATGCCCAATGTTGGAGGCAACCCCAATAATGCTGTTATCCCCAATTGTTGTCGAGACGGAGGGAAAGACAGAGCGCACCACGACCGCATTGGCAAGAATCGTTACATGTGAACCGATATGAACTGATCCGGCGTGGCGAATCCTGCGGTTTCCTTCCGGCAAGCGAAAATAGAGAATGCCCTCAACGCCGATAAGAACGCCTGCCTCAATTAAGGTGTCTGATCCTATCTCAACTTGTCCGCGGATAACGACCCGCTCCCCGATAACTACACGATCACCCAAAGTCACCGACTCATCGACCAGTGCCGAGGAATGAATCCGGCANNTCAGAACCACGACTTCCCCTCGGCGGGGAATCATAAAAACCAAGATCAATCAGTTTCTCATGAAATTGGTAAAAGGCGTTCCTTGGCGACTCCGTAACCACGACCCCGATGTGGTCGGGAACCATTTCCGCGATATCCGGACGTGTAAAAAGAGCCGTAATGTGCGGCTGCTGGCAAAGAATCCCTAAATAAGCTGTGGTGTCTGCGTAGGCAAGAACCCCGTGCGTTCTGGATTTTTTACCACCCAGGGTAGAAAAAAATCCGGGGCGGAATATTTCCCGGCCACTGAAATAATCTCCCAGGCTTTTCAAATCCCGACTCCTCATTTGGAGGATTTCACAATTTCAACAAGGTCAGCGATTCTATCGATTTTTGCAGCTTCTGTTTCGGAAATACTGACTCCCAGATCCTCTTGGATTTTTACAAGAATAAGCATGAAATCAAGGGAGTCGATCTCCAGATCTTTGATTGTCTTGGGGAGGTCTGAATCATTGATGAGCGGCTCCCTGTTAAGGCTAGAGTTAATGATGTTGATTATTTGCGCTTCAGTTGTCATCTAGGTTATTGTTGTTTCTTGTGAGAAGGCAGCTTGCCCAGGATAGCCCAACTCCGAAGCCGGAGAGTAACACTTTTTGAACAGATGTATTGCCGATTATTTCTGCCAGCAGTATTGGAATAGAACTGGAGACAGTATTACCAGTGTTTTGAATTCCCAATGGCACTTTACTCATATCGAGTGAGAGCTTCTGGGCCAACTGCTCCACAATNNTATGAATGCATCGACCGTATCCGAAGTCTCGTTACACTCTTTCAGAAGCAGGTTTACCTGCTTGGGAACTTCACTCATCGCAAACTCAAAAACAGCCCGTCCCTGCATCACCAAATAGGAATTACCGCGTCGGATTGCCGATCCAGCCAATCCTTTCGTGGCAAATCGAAATGGCCCCGCCTGCAGGAGGGGTCTGTGCACAGATGAAACAACCAGCGTTGCCGTGGCTGCATCACCGAAAAGTAACGCAGTATTTCGATCTGTAGGATCGATAATTTTGGAATAGGGATCGGCAGTTACCAGAAGGCCGCAGCTCATTCCATTGGAGGCCATGAATGATTGAATCACTGAAAGCCCATAGACATATCCAGAGCATCCAAGGGAAAGGTCAAAACAGGCGCAATTTTCCGACAAAGCCATTTTTCCATGGATAATCGCCGAAACATGAGGAATGCCGCCCCCATCCGGATTCTGTGTGCAAACGATGAGACACTCTATCTCTGAAAGGGTGAAGGACGAGGAGAGCAGGACATTTTGGATTGCCTCCGCCGCCAGATCGGAAGTCTCCTGCCCGGCAGGAATACGGGGGAGGAGGCGAGTGCCAATTTTACTATCAAGAAAAGCCGCCGTCGTACCCAATTCTTCCAGTCGGGAGGAGTTGTCCAGCATCAGGCTTCCCTTTGCCACACCGATTGAATGAATGCCAATAGTCTTCATCACCATGCCGAAAAGTAAATTGATCCGATTTCTTCTCCCCGGCTCATGATTTTGGATTTCGTGAATCGGTTTTGAACGGACTGTACGATTGCGACTTCCAGTCCCTCCTTATCCTCGTCCTCGAACAATCTCCTCAATTCCAGGCGAACAAAAGCCCAAGTAATCGCTGAATCAATCACGGATTGATGCAGTTTCTTGGTCATCGCCACCACAAGTTCTATCGGCGTGCATTCACTTTTTCCTAAGATGTTGATGGTTTTCCCATCAATCCTGCACAAACTGGTTATGCTCTCCTCATCATAGGGAACCCGCAGCGCTGGTATAATTCCGGAATCATACAGGAAGATTTTTTGGGTAGCTTCTTTGGAGAGGATTTCAACTTCAGCACACGGTTTCTCTGAAAGTGCATTCTCGGGGATTTTGCCATCTTGGATAAGAATTAACTGTGTGGAGAATCTGCGATGAAAACTTAGTTTCAATACGAACTCGGCGCTTTTTTTAAATCCGAGTTGCGGAAGCATTCCAACAATCCAGTTATAAGTGTCAGTACCATGGAGATATGTCCGTGATCCTTTAAATGGAAGGTTTGAAATCATCATTTGGCAGGGATTACTTAAGTGTATTCACAATCTCCCGTGCTGANNAAGCCTCTTCCCTGCCATGGCCATTTGGTTCAGTTTTTCGGGTTTCCCGATGATACCTGCCAAGCCCCTTTGGAGACCTTCATGAAATGCAGTAACACCTCTTGAAACGATTTGTACAGCACCCGCCTTTTCCCACAGGGTCGCCGGCCGATCCTGATTGGAGGCCATTGTCACC
>PLEQ01000370.1 GCA_003136475.1 Deltaproteobacteria bacterium | reverse complement strand
AGGTAGGCGCAGCTTTCGGTATAATGACTTTATTTTGTGCGGTTTCATATCCAGTCATTACATGGAATCTCTCAGCAAAAGGGTACTCGCTGCTCACAGCAAGTATCTTTGACTATTTGATAGTTCCTTTCCAAACTTTGAATGAAGAGATTGTCTTTCGAGCTTTGTTGCTGGGGGCTCTCTTAAAACTTAGTATCAGACACACTACGATTATATTTCTGCCTGCACTCGTTTTTAGTCTCTTTCACTGGATTTTTTATTCTGACATTGTTTGGATCGAAAATCGCGGGATTGTAAGCTCTGAGGCCCTTGTAACGATTTTCATGTTTGGTGTGACTACGAATGCTTTGTTCCTCAAATACCGGAATATTTATTTTCCATGGGCACTGCACTGCGGATGGAACATGCATCGCTTTGGAAGCAAGATGGTTCCGATCGGTGAGATGGATCACAACAACAGAATAAAGGAATACATGACGTTTAACCTCTTGGAAGGAGGTGTTCCAATCATGGTTCTGAGTATTGCTCTCGCAGGACTCTCCCTATTTTGGCTGAAGAGAGCGGAGTCATGATGCCAACGATGCTAGTTCATCAGCAACAAGTCGAAATATCTTTAGCGATAAAACTGATCTACGATCCATGCAAATTTTCTTGCACTGATCCAGTTTTCGATTTGGAAAGCAAAGAATATGGTGCAAGCAGGTTTCGATTAAATAGTTTCGCAATTGTGTGTCGTATCGGCAAAACGACACCGAAAAAACATGGTCAATTCGTCACGCTATGGAACCGAAGTAAGGACGGGATCATCATACCTCTGGATGCTGCTGATGAGTTTGATTTTGTAGTTATCTGCGTACGTAAAGAATCTAATTTTGGCCAGTTCGTATTCCCCAAATCAGCGCTGCTTGAAAAGGGTATCCTGTCGGTAAACGGAGACGGAGGAAAACTTGCCCTTCGAGTGTACCCACCATGGGAGAGTTCCCTAAATAAGCAAGCTCTGAAATCACAGAAATGGCAGGTGGGGTATTTTCTGAATGCCACCGCGGAACAAGAGATCGACTTGCGTCGTGCCCAGAGGCTGTACTCATGAAAAAGGAAGGATAGGTCTCCATGTTTGACCATATAACACTCTGCGTAAGCGATTTGGACATGAGCAGATTATTCTATGAAAAAGCCTTTCAACCTCTTGGCTACAAGGTGTCATTCGGGAAAGAAGGACTCTTTTGGGCCTTTGAATTGGGAAATGGAAGCCTGTTCGAAATTGCGCAGCACGTAGGAGAATCTCCTCTNNTCTCACCTCTGTGCACGTTGCATTTCGCACGCAATGTAGCGAAGAGGTGAACAACTTTTACAACGCAGCTTTGGCTGCAGGTGCAAGAGACAACGGGGAACCAGGCCCAAGACCGCAATACACGAAGAACTACTACGCCTGTTTTGTGCATGACTTGGATGGGCATAATATCGAAGCGATGTTCGATAAGCCTAAAATTGAATTGGTTTCTTACAAAGAGGAGTGGAAGGATGACTTTGAAGGCATCAAAAAAGACATTCTTAGTTTCTGTAACAAAGAAATTCTAAGCGTGCGCCATATCGGGTCGACTTCTATTCCGAACATGATTGCTAAGGATATTATTGATGTTCAAGTTGGTGTTGAAAATTTCAATAGGATCCAGATTCTGATAGGTCTTATGTCCAAAGCTGGCTTTGAAATTTTGCCACATATTCTTCAAGATCATGCGCCTGGCCATGAATTTCACGAGTTTGTTCCTGGATGGGAAAAACGCTTCTTCAAAGCAAGTGCCTCAAGAAGATCAACTAACATACATGTGCGGTGCGTAGACGGTGAGAATTTTAAGTTTGCATTGCTCTTCAGAGACTTTCTTCGCTTCGATAAGGAAGCTTCACGCGCTTATGAACAAATAAAACTTAGACTAGCTTCAGCGTTCGGAAATTCCCAAAAAGATTACACCCTCATCAAGGATCCGGTTTGCGATCTCATCATGCTTCAAGCAAAAAAGTGGGCGACAGAAACTCAATGGAAGCTCGATACTAATTCGAACCCATCTGACTTTTATTGACGACTGTATGAGTGAATTATTGTTACCGTCGAGCAGGAGATAGATCTTGGAACTCAATTTAACCTATGAAGATATCGTAAAAACGTTGCGTGAAAAATCCTATATAAATGTACCGTTTTCCGTCGATTCGGAGAGAATAATAGAGGCTATGGATGCTTTCTTTAGGTTTCTCGAAGAACCATCGGAAATCAAGGAACATATCGACTTCACCATAGCTCCAAAGCATAGACGAGGGGACGTCGGTTTCAAACGTCGCGATCCTAGTGACCATATTTACAACGACAGCAAAGAATTTTTCCACTTCCATCCCGCTGTCTTCGAGCGCTACTCAGAATTCATTGCGGAGAATCCAGTCCTAAATGACTTTCTAAACAAAGCTCTTCCTATTTGGGAGGCTGCGTATGACACGGTATCAACTGTGCTTCACGTTTTTGAATCAGGTTTTCCTAATGTTCACAACGAAGTATTTGCAACAAAGGACATTCACCTTCTTCTGCGCTTCCTTAAATACAATTGGCAGAGTTCAGGAAAATATTTAGCAAAGCCCCACTGCGATGCTGGCTCTTTCACACTTGCCATAGCAGAAAGTTGTGAAGGCCTTCGCATAGGTAGCCATCCTGGAAATCTTCAGACCGTAGTACACGGTGCGAACCAGGCTTTATTTATGCTAGCGAGCAATTTTCGAACTGTATTGAATACCGATCAATTTTCCGCTGGTTGGCACGATGTCATACAGGTAGATGACTTACTTGTTGGGCAGCCTTTCGCCCGTTGGGCACTCGTTGCTTTTATCGAGGCTGCAGACGTCGAGGCTCTACCGCGTTCAGAAACCCACAAGTGGTATGCTGCCGCGATAAACACCTAAGTTCGATCCAAAGGAAAAAGAAATGAAAAACAAAATCTTTTTGATATCTGGACCACCTGGTGCTGGCAAATCCACATTAGCAAAATCGATTGCAAAGCTCTTTGATAAGAGCATTCATATCGAATGCGACTATCTTTACAATATGGTACAAGGTGGAAACAAGAAACCGTGGGAAGAGGGTGCTAGCAAGCTTTTTACGCTTATGTACCGCACGGTAGCAGCCCAAGCCACCATCTATCTGCAGGCAGGCTTTACCGTCACAGCTGATTATGTTTGGTCACCTTCTGATGTTTGTTCCATTGTCGAAGAAATCAGACAAGATCCAAGTTTTCATCCCATTTTTCTTTTACCGGAAAAAGACATCAAACTGAAGTTTTGCAAATCAAGC
>PLEQ01000055.1 GCA_003136475.1 Deltaproteobacteria bacterium | reverse complement strand
TACTGTACCATAACGCAAGGGACAGTATGAAAATATTATTCCATATAAATCAATAACTTAACTTTCTCAAAAAGCGCATTTATGCCCGCGTCACTATAGACGCACAGCGCCTATAGTGACGCGGGCGTGTTTTAAAGATTCGCCATTGAATACTGCTTGCGCAATATCCAATGGCTCAAAATGATGTGTACTTTCGTACACTGGCAAAAATCTCCTCCCCAAAAAAAAGCCCCTGTGAAGGGGCTTTTTACCTTATTCGGTGATGAGATTCATCACTGTCNNTTAGCTGGTCTTGCAATTTTCCCCTTCTTTCGCTGACCATACCCAATTTAGTTTCGACAGCCGTCAGACGCGTGTTTACTTCTACACGTAACTCATGTATTTCCCCTTTCAATTCGTCCTTTAATAAACGAATTTGGTCAATCACACGATCAATCGCTTTTGTCGCTGCCATATCTACGTTCGTATCAATAAGTTCTGTTTGAAGCAAGAAAAAATCTTTTGCCTGATAACTCATGAAAGTATACTCCTGTTAATAGGTAAAAAACACGGATAAGCCGCCATTTTTGCATCGGCTATTGGCTGGACGAGTTGTCCCTCCACGTAGTAATGCCCCTAGCCCAGGAGCCTTCCTTTGAGCACTTCTATCTGGCCGCGAGATGAATGTTTACCTGTGGATTCACGCTGCTTGGCGAACAAAGTTTCGACTTTGTCGTAAGCGGCTTTGAATTTCAGCAAGATACATTCTCCTCTTTCAATCGCTGGCCAAAGCTTGTTAAGCTTTTTTGCCTGCGTTGGGTTTTGCACGTCGGGATGACAAAAAATCTCGTTGACTTCTTCCGGTTCATTAAATCCATGACAGATTTTAACGACGGCAAGTTCGGGATTTCCGTTTTTATCTCGTACCACATTGTGCAAATAACCATAGCCATTCAAACAAAAAGATAAATGATTTCGCATGACATTTCTCCATATAAAAATGGGGAAATGTCGCCCGTCTGGGGAAACATTTCCCCAGCGGGTAAGTTAAAAAATTAATCAGTCCTGCTGTTAAAACGAAATTTCTTCCGTTTCTTCCGCAGGCGCTTCAGCCAAAGGTTCGACCGTTTGTGAAACCGGTTCATGATGAAAAATGCGACATTTCTGCGCATACACCGCGGTTTCGTAACAGTCTTTTCCCTCTTTGTTTTTCCAGGTATGGGTACGCAATTCGCCCTGTACAAATAATGCCATCCCTTTTTTTGCCTGGGACAACATATATTTGCCAACGCCATTATTGACATACACCGTATGCCACTGGGTCGATTGCATTTTTTCTCCATCCTGGGAGATAACGACTTTATTCGTCGCCAAACGCAATCTCACAAAGCAACCCTTTTCTGTTTCTTTCAACAGTTCTGGGTCTTGACCAAGGTTTCCGATTAAAAAAGTTTGATTCAAAAACATGAGTATTTCCTCCTAAAGTAAAAAAACCACAGGAAATACCCAGCCCTGACAGGGAAGGATTTTCCCTGCAGAGTAAAGTAAAAAGCTATCTGATATGCCATAAAAAACTTATTGCCAAAGCAATAGATTTTTCAGACATGAAAGATAACACCACCGTAAAGTGGTTAGAAAAAAATGATCTTTCGATCATTTCACTTGCGTGATAGAAAAAAATCATCTGCGGTACTTTGCAGACAACGCATGAACAATCTTGCAATTGCGCCTGGGGAGTTTCACATGCGGATGTCCAGACTTACTACCTTGTTTTGAGTCGCAGGTAGCGGTGACTTGAGGAGGTAGTATGCTAATGTTAATAAAAAGCGTCAAGAGATTTTCTAAAAATTTACGTATTTGGCTACGGTTGTAGCGGGGTTTTGGGGAGTGACGGTAAAATACGGCACTTTAATGATATTCACGTTATTGAAAGATTTAATAATCATAAGTATAATACCTTCTGTTCGCTGACACATCTTCTTCTCCCTACAAGTGGCAGATTAAAATCTAAACATATGACAAATCTCAAACATCTTAAAAATCATAACAGCATAACGCCCCATACTTAGTTAACCAAACCATTGAAATAAAGAATTTGACGATATTCAGTCAAATCCCGGATACACTTTCAATAGATATCTCATTGAAAAAAGGAGAAACGACTACCATGCTAGAGCTAAAATGTTTAGATGAAAATGATATCGCAAGAGTTGAGGTAAATGACTACAACCAAAGCATTAGAGCGTTTAGAGCAGCAGCCTCATATGGTTTTGGTAGAACTTATATACTTTTGATAACCACATGTAAGAAATTAGTTGATATTGTGGGGAAAAAACGCGATGACGAAGATGGTGACGCTTGGTTCAGCCATAATAGCCATGCATTGGAACAAAGCGTGGTGTTTCTACTCCAGAGAGCCGCTACCATAGAAGATAAGATAACCGAATTAGAAAGCACAGAAGAAAATGAAGAAAAAAAAGAATTTTTCTTTGATTCCAAACAATTTTTAAGTGACATGTTAAGTGATTTAAGAGAAGCTAATAGAAGTCAACATATAATAACTTATATCCACGACGATCCTCACTACCAAATTCCACAACCTTCTCCTAGCCAAATAAAAGAAGATATGGAGAAAAAGGCAAAAGAAGACGATCACTCTTGCTGTTGTTGCACTTTATTTTAACTTTCTGAAATAAATTCTGGAGAAATCTTATGGAAAGTCACAACGAAACTTTTACTTCTCAAGAAATTTCAAAACTTGATGAAAAACCAAAAATTCTTTATGAACACTACATTACACTATATAACAAAACAGCCAAAGAATTCATAGAATACCTATAATGGACCCCAAAAGCTGGACAATAAAAGTAGCATAAATAAGATACCCTCCTGAGAGAAAAGAAGGGGTGAAAAATGGTCAAGAAACGCAGAAGGTTCAGTGCAGCAGAGAAAGCAAAAATCGCATTGGAAGCAATAAAAGGGGTTTATCCGATCAGCGAAATAGCCCAGCGATTTTGCGTCCATCCGACGCAAGTCAAAGCGTGGCGTAATGAATTAATCGAGCGTTTGCCTGAATTATTTACAGGAAAACAGGAAATTGCTTCAGAAGAACAAAACAAGTTAATAGATGATTTATATAAGCAAATTGGCCAGTTAATGGTTGAACGAGATTGGCTCAAAAAAAAAGTTGGGACAATCCATTGAGGCCAAACGCAAAATGATAGAGCGGGAACATAAAGAGTTAAGCGTTTATCAACAATGTGAGCTATTAGGGCTATCGCGTTCAAGCCTGTATTATGAAGCTGTCCCCCCTGATGAAGAAACGCTATTATTATTACGTTTGGTGGATGAAGAATATACACGCCATCCTTTTTACGGGACGCGCCGGATGACAGCGTGTTTGAGACAAAAAGGGTATTGTGTTAATCGCAAGCGCTTGCAAAGGTATTATCATTTATTAGGGTTAGAAGGCATGTTTCCAAAGCCTCCTACAAGTTGCCGAAACAAGGAACATGCGATATATCCTTATTTATTGCGTGACGTTGCGATTGAACATGTAGATCAGGTGTGGAGCACAGACATAACGTATATTCGTTTGCAGGAAGGTTTTGCCTATCTGGTAGCAATAATTGACTGGTTTAGCCGTTATGTTCTGGGTTGGAAATTAAGCATGTCACTTGAAGCTGATTTTTGTATTGATACATTAAACACGGTTCTTTTAAAAGGGAAATGCGCTATTTTTAATACAGATCAGGGTTGTCAATTTACTACGCCTAAATTTACAAATTTGCTAATTTCAAAAGGGATTCAGGTAAGCATGGATGGAAAAGGACGTTCAATTGATAATATTTTTGTTGAAAGATTATGGCGATCTTTAAAATACGAGTTAATTTATTTGTATGATTATCGAAGTGTATGGGAAGCAGAAAAAGCTATTGATGAGTATTTTTGTTTTTACAATAATGAACGCCCACATCAATCGTTGAAATATCAGACACCAGCATCTGTATATTTTAAGGGCAGGCAGTAGAAAGCAGTACGGGGTTGTTCAATGACTCTTCATTGGACATTTATTAATGGCAGGAATTGGATCTTATTTTTTGCAAATTTTTGTCTAGACATTGGGGTCCACCATAATTGTTTGATTCCAGAAAAGGTAATGATGGAACAAATTATGGGGCAATTGAAGCGCCAAAAACAAATTCTGTAAGCCAGCTCGGCTGTACGA
>PLEQ01000091.1 GCA_003136475.1 Deltaproteobacteria bacterium | reverse complement strand
CGGATTCAACGGAATACGCATTCATCACAGATTCCACCTAGAGTGGCCATCACTTCGACATTTTGGTTCATCATGTGCAACAATTGAAAATCCGAACTTTCAAGCTTCCTCCCTGTCAATCGCTCAGTTTCAAACGTATGAATAGGAATTTTTATCCAATGCTTCATTGGATCCTCGATTCAAGTGTAGAAAACATTTCCATGTCAACGCTGTGACCAGCTCCTTGATCTTGAATACTCCATACTTCCGATAGAGCAGTGATGCAGTGCGCCCAAGCATTCATGAGTTGAATGTCAAAAGATAGTTCCTCATTCAGTATACGGATCCTTCTGTCGATGATTTCCCGAAGTGGCTTATCTGAAGGAAAAGCGTCCCAGGGATTGCGAATCATAGCCCCAATTTCTGCGACCGGATGTCCAAGATAACCTTGAGGATCGATCGCTAGCCAACGGCTTCCATGAGACAATACGTTTCCGTGATGCAAATCACCATGAAGGACGACATCAGCCGCTCGGTCTGATGTCAAATCGAAGAAGGTGGTTCGAAGCTTCTCAAAGCTGCGCAGTGGAATTCGGTCCTTTAACAAATCGAGAGACGGGATAAATGCACTTAAATGCATGAATCCATCTACATTTCCATTGCGTTTTAATTGTGCAATGGATCTCGCAACGATGCGTGTTGCCTCATCATCATTTCCTGCTTGTACATAGGCTTTAGCAGAATCACCCGGAGCAAAACGTTCCATGAGGTATGCGTTGGAATGAGCGTCAATTTCGATGATCTTTGGAGCCCCGGATGCAAAAGATTTCAGAGCCAAAACCTCTTTACTGTGTTGTTTGGAGTCGCAAGCTATCTTCGCAACAACCTTTTGCCCATCGGACCGTTTAGCGAAAAAGCAGTAGTTGTAGGTCAGGTCTTTAACAATCTCGATGCTATCTAGATTCCAAAGAGAACGCAGTCTTTTGACGACAGCAGGAAGAGTGGAGAGCCATTCATCCCCTTGATACCCGTATATTGCTTTGATATTTGCGATGAATTCTGAGTTCATAAATTTTTTTGCCTCTAAAATGGATCAAGCACTTCATCAATGATGCGCCAGCATCGTTCACCTTCAACGGCATTGGATCCTACGATGCCAGCTGCGATGATCAGAGCCTTCCACAAGGTCCAGGCGCGCCCACGAGCCCAGGTTCCAACATCGAGATCAAGTGTTTTTCGAAATACCTCACGGCTTTCGCCGTGAAACAGCGTCCATGCGATCGCCAAATCACAGGCAGGATCGCCCACCGCAAGTTGCCCAAAGTCGATGACAGCAGCCAAGGTACCGTCCCGTACTAACTGGTTACCGACACTGATATCCCCATGAACCCAAACTGGAGGTCTTTCCCAACTCGTCGCAAGTGCTGTTTCCCATATCTCTTTAGCAGCTTGGATATCAATTTTGTCAGTCAGCGCAACTAAGGCCTGTCGCACCTCCCCATCATAGTGCGATAGGTCTCCACCACGATGGAAACTGTGAAGGCCAGGCAATGGAGCGTCTTTTGTATCGATCCGATGCATTGAAAACAAGAATTCTGCAAGACTTCTAGCGAAGTGGCTTAAGTTAGCAATCGGTGCTGCAGCAACGCTTTNNCCACTGCCACGGGTATCCTTCTCCAGGGACACCGATAGCCAATGGAACGGGAATGGCAAGAGGCAGCATAGCAGCTAATTTAGGTAACCATCGCTGTTCCTTATCTACCTGCAATGAATAGACCTCAGCGCTTGGCAAGCGCACAAGCATTTCTTCACCAAGATGAAATGTCCTATTGTCCCAGCCGCTGCGTGCAACAGGACGAATAGGCAACTGTGACCACTGCGGAAACTGAGTCGATACCAGGCGATGCACGAGCTTATCGTCGATCTTGAACATGATTATCCTTTTTTCTTTCGAGCGGACGTCAGATAAAACAAAGCTCCTCCTGGCAAACAGAGCGCGTTTTGCTTTATTTGTCGCAGCAGTTCTTGGTTATATTGTCCAAGGATATGCCAAATTTTGTTGAATTCTTTCTCCGAACCGCCTCCCGCAAGGAAATACCTTTTCGTTTCAGCCTGGTCACACATGTAGTTTCCCTTTTCAATTTCACCGACCATGGTTGTGAGTCCTGCTTTTTCGCGGGAAGTTGCGTAGGGTGGGACGTAAAAATCGGCCATATCGGAAAGGTACGACCTGACATCCTCGAGTCCCAAGGAAAAGAAATAGTGAGGCAGCAAATCGCCACGCATATTGTTTCCCTCCCCCAAGGCTTCTTTTCCCATATCGCAGGTGAGTTGCAGTTTTGCCATACGCAGCCTGTCCCCTAAAGATAAGTCCTTCTTGACGCTATCGAGGGTAATAATCGGGGCCGCATTGTTCGGTTCAGCTGCAACGATCAAACCTCCTGGTCTCAGAACGCGAAGTATTTCCTTCAAAGCAACAAGCGGATCTTTGACGTGAATGAGAACTGTTTGGCAGGTAACCAAATCAAAACTATCGTCGTCGAATGGCAGTTTTTCAGCCAATCCGGTCCGATATTCAAGCTTATGCATCGGATCAACCGTAGCTGCGCGTCCCATAGCAATATCGATCCACTTCGGCTCAGCATCAATCCCGATAAGATGAACCGGCTGTGTAAAGATTGGGAGAAGTGCCCTACCCCAATGTCCTTGGCCACATCCCACATCGAGAATTGTTTTAACTTTGCTCACATTCCATCTGGTTGCCATGAGCATGAGAAAATCAGGATTCCACCAAAAATCTCGATGGTCGGTGAAATAGGCTGCAGAGTGTAGTTTTTTAGGTTCGCTTGAGTTCATTTTTTCTCCAAGTAGTTCTCTCTGCTGGGTGCTGGTTCAAGATCCATTTCCGTTAATAGGGAGCCGCCTCCCTCTGTCGCGGTAATTTCCAAAAGTCTGTCGCAGACTTGGTTAATGAAAGTTCTATCGTGACTGATAATGAGCAGCATCAATGGGCTTGCCCGGAGAGCTTGTTCAAGATTTTCGATGGAAGGTAAGTCAAGGTGGTTTGTAGGTTCATCTAGGATAAGAAGATCGACTTTATTCACGCTCGACAAAGCGATGGCTACCTTCCTGGCTTCGCCTGCGGACCAACTTTCGCTTTTGAAGATCTGCTTTGCATCAGAACCCAGACGGGCAATGATCTGGAGACACCTAGCGTATCCTTCTGAGGTAAGCTCTTTAAGAGACTTTCTTAGTTCTATGATCTCGGAGGCTCCAAGCTCTTGCTTTAGATAGAAATGATGGGTCGTTTTGAGCCAACCTGAATTGACGATTGCTTCGATCAGACTTGTTTTGCCAAGCCCATTTTCTCCGATAACACCAATTTTCTCTGAAGCCCTAATGACGAGCTCAGGAAAACAAAGCCTTTTAAAACTTGGTAACCTGATCTCTCCACGTTCTTTGAACAAAACAACTTTGGATGCTTTTTGCTCAGAANNCAATGGAACCAGCGTAGTTTTTCACCACATCAAGACTGGAAATGGTCTGATTGAGCTTTTCAATTCGACTGTCGATAGTTTGCTTCTTTTGACCCAGACTGGCGTCTTTTCCTGTCAGCTTTGCGAGGTTAATTTTCGCTTTGGCGTCCTTATCCCCAGTTCGAATTTTACTTTTAGATAGGCGCTTCTTTGCTGCTTGATTGATTTCCTCTAGACGATGAGCTTCCGTCTGGAGATTTTGCGCCTTCTTTTTGGCATTTGCTTTATCGCTTTCTCTGGCGGCAAACGTCTTATCAAGTTGGGTTTTGGCTTCACTAAACGTGCCCGAAATTTCAAAGACTTTTTCACCAATGAAAAATAGGTGCTTGGAACAGAGCGCCTCCAGGAGCTCTCGGTCATGGCTAACGATAACGCCAACGCCTGAAAATTCCCGAAGTGCTTGTGCGATGTATAGTTTTCAAGAAAAATAA
>PLEQ01000266.1 GCA_003136475.1 Deltaproteobacteria bacterium | reverse complement strand
CTTCAAAGCCTTCGACCCGTACGATATTCGCGTGCTGCAAGCGTTTGCCAATGTGGGCTTCATCCCGGAACATTTCGATAAATTCTTTTTCGGCTGCAAAATGCGGCAGGATGCGTTTAAAGCAGCAAACGCGCTCAAAGCCATCTANNATGATACCCGATTTCCTAAATTCTCGACCTGCTGCTACGGCGGGATCCTTCTGATAGAAGGTGGAAAACAGGCGGAAATTTGCTTTGCGCCCACTTTTTTTTTGCAATATCATGAATCGAATCAGAGAAATTTCCAAACTTTCAGTACTTACGAGAAAAAGACTGCAATGAATGACTCGAAGGGCGTGTTTATTACCTGTGAAGGTGGCGAAGGGGTTGGAAAATCCTCCTTTCTCGAAAAACTACTTATCGAACTTCAAGAGCCGCGCTTGCCGGTGCTTGGAACACGGGAACCTGGTGGGAGCCCAGTGGGAGAAGCTTTACGGCCGATTTTCAATCATCCCCCTAAAAATGATCCTCTCACACCCGAGGCTGAGTTTCTGCTGATTTCAGCGTCGCGGGTTCAGCATATGGTGAATAAAATACAACCGGCTTTACATGCTGGGATTTGGGTGATTTGTGACCGCTTTTCGGATTCGAGTCTCGTTTATCAGGGGGTTCTAGGGGGCTTGCCTCGTGAATTCCTTGACCTTGTGATCCGGCATTCAACCTTTGGTATCGAGCCCCACCTTACCNNTGTTGGATTGCCCTGTCGATATCTCTTTAGCACGCGTTCAAAAACGTCGTATGGATCAACCGCGTGAAACGCGCTATGATCGGGCCGATCGCGTCTATCATGTTAAAATTCGCGAGGCCTATTTAAATCTGGCCGAAGAATTTGCAGGCCGTTATATTATTCTAGATGCCCAGCAGTCGACAGACAGGCTAGTGGCCGAGGCTGTGTCCTATCTGCAAGAACGCTTGCCGCAGTTTTCGAAGAAAGACTCTAAGACATCGCATGTCGGACTGAAAGTTTAGGTTGGCCAATTGAGCTTAGCAAATTTTGAAAAAATCCAAGATCACAGCTTAGCTATCGGGATCGTCNNCCGCTGGCTTGCTTGTTTGCTGAAAAATTTCGGGTTATCGGTTTTGACACCAATGCCAAACGGGTGAAAGAGCTAGCTAGAGGTTTTGATCGGACCGGTGAAATCACTGTCAAAGATGCTCTTCTAGCGAAGACTATACGCTATACGACGGATGCCGAGTGTCTCGGGGAATGTGCTGTCATCATCGTGACGGTGCCGACGCCTGTCGATGAATTTAAGAAGCCTGACCTGAAACCGCTGTTTCTTGCCTCAGAGACTATCGGTCGTTATATGTCTTCCGGTACTTTGGTTGTTTACGAGTCAACAGTTTATCCCGGTTGTACCGAGAACGATTGTCGCAAAGTGATCGAAGCCCATAGCTCATTGAAGTTTGGTCGTGATTTCGAACTCGGCTATTCTCCCGAACGTATAAACCCAGGTGATCGCCTGCATACGATCGCAAAGGTGACAAAGATCGTTTCCGCTTCGAGTCCCGGCGCCTTGGCCTTGCTAGACCAGCTCTATGGGTCGGTGATCGAGGGAGGTATCTACAAGGCGCCGAATATTGCGACTGCAGAAGCCGCTAAAGTGATTGAAAATATTCAACGTGATATCAATATTGCTCTTGTCAATGAGCTGGCATTGATTTTCGATCGGTGCGGAATCGATACGCATGAGGTGCTCGCTGCGGCGGGGACCAAATGGAATTTTCAACCGTTCACCCCTGGGCTCGTCGGAGGTCACTGCATCGGAGTGGATCCCTACTATCTCACTTATATGGCGGAGGGTCTGGGTCTTAATTCTCCGCTGGTTCTTGCCGGTCGACGCATCAATGATTCCATGGCGCAGTATATTGCCGAAAAAGCTATGAAGCTCATCCTTACGGGCCGCCAATCGTTTACGCATCCCTTAAAAATTGCCGTGGCGGGTATGACCTTCAAAGAAGATGTCCCCGATTTACGCAATTCAAAAGTTATGGATGTTGTCCGAGGCCTTGAAGAGTTTGGTGTGCAGGTCTTTTGTGTGGACCCCGTCTGTGACCCTGGCGAGTTTGAAGAAGTCTATCAGCGGACTCTCGTGCAGTGGGATGATTTGCCAGAATGCGATGCCATTATCGTCGCGGTCAAGCATAAGAAGTTTAGAGAATCACTGAGTCTCTACGACATTGAACGTAAGCTGGATCCCCAGCATAAGATTGTGTTAGATCTTAAGGCTATCTATGATCGGCAACTTGCAAGTTCGCTGGGTATCCAGCTCTGGCGTTTGTGAGGTTTTATCCGTGATTACTTCCCTCATCTTTTTCGGCATTTTGTTTGTTGGTGGCACGATTATCTATGCCTGTCTCAAACCTTTTTGATGTACGTATCTAAAGTGGATTCTTGATGTTTTGTGCGAACAACGTTGTGATCTCCGCAAACGCAGATTTTATGTCCTGTTGTTTGGCAACACATATCCGACTGAAATATTTTCGACAATACTCTCCGGTCGTTTGACCTAGACTAAAAGCCACTAAGACTTCGCTTAGCCGATTGTTTTGGGGACAAAAAAAATCTACAAAACCCTGGCAAGCCGAGGGACTTGCAAAAAAAACAAATCCCGTCAGGGTCTGAATGAGTTCCTGTTTTTCACTTTCATTCGGCACGCTGGAGTCCCCCCGTCGGAGTAGAGGAATGGTTTCATAGATGTCGATAGCAAGGGTTGTGTAGCCGTCTCTGCGTAAAGCGGCTTCGAGCGGATAGGCTCTGAGCTTGGGACCTGGGAGAAGAATAAAAGTTTTTTCTGGACGCAGAAATTTTCGTAGAGCTTGCGGAATTTCACTCGCATTGTGAACGTTCTCAAGGCATGCGACCACACAGCTGCGTTCGTCAAGAAAGGCTTTGGTCTTTGCGCCGAAACAAAAAAGACGAGCTTGAGCCATAAGTTTAGCAAGCTCCGGATGAGCCAAGGCATAGTGCGCAGCACGCCAACTTGTTAAGATCACTACTTTTTCATAAGCCGCAAAAGGGTCATTAAAAGTGAAGACCTTTAAAGACTGAGAAATGAGAGCTGTTTCAAGGCCTTGGCTACGTATGCAGGGTAAGTGCAGCACGTATGGGCGCCAGTGGCCAAAGAGACGCTGGTCGTCCTGAAAATCATCGGCGGAGCGTGTCCAAATTATGGTGTTTTTATCCATTGTATTGAGCAGTTTAGCTTATCCTCTCAGTTTAAATATCTAAATCTTCGAAAGGTAGAGTGACACCCCCATAACAAGTAGGAAAGACTTCGGGGGAAGCACAGGGGAGGCCCCTGTGCTTTTTACTATTCTTCCAAATTTGGGGATGAGTATGTTGCATCGCAATAGAACTATACATTTTGCTCTAGTGACGCTAGCGCTATTCTTGGCCCTTTCCTTGGTGGCGGATCCTATGACTTATACAAAACCGCCTCTTGAGCAAATCAAGAAAAAGCTGACTCCTTTGGAATTTGATGTAACCCAGCATGAAGGCACAGAACCCCCCTTTAAGAACGAGTATTGGGATAATCATGAGCCAGGTATCTATGTTGACCGTGTCAGTGGCGAGCCCTTGTTTAGTTCTCTGGACAAATATGAATCCGGTACCGGGTGGCCCTCCTTCTTCCAAGTTCTTGCACCAGAAAATATCATTAAGCGTACAGACTACCACCTGCTTTCAAAACGGACGGAAGTACGCTCCAAAATCGCAAACTCTCACCTAGGCCACGTGTTTGACGATGGGCCTGCTCCGACTGGGCTACGTTACTGTATGAATTCGGCAGCTCTCCGCTTTATTCCTGTCACTAAACTCAAAGAAGCAGGCTACGAGCAATATCTTGCGCTTTTTGCAGGGAATAAGACAGNNACAGCCAGGCGGTTGAAAAAGTCCAAGTAAATGTTGAGCTCGCGAATTTTGCCGGGGGCTGTTTTTGGTGTATGCAAAAGCCGTTCGACAAAATACCAGGAGTGCTATCGACAACTGCCGGCTACACGGGGGGAATTAAAGAAAACCCCACCTATCAGGAAGTTTCCTCGGGAACTACAGGGCACGCTGAATCTGTGCAAGTTGCCTTTGATCCAAAACTTGTGTCGTACAAAAAACTTCTAGACGTCTTTTGGGCAAATATTGACCCTGTGGATGCGGAGGGCCAATTCTGCGATAAAGGCACACAGTATCGCTCGGAGATTTTTTATCAAAATGATGAGCAAAAAATCTTAGCAGAAAGCTCGCTTCTGGCAATGAAGAAGAGATTTGGCAATAAACTCGCTACCAAGATATCAATGGCCTCGCGGTTTTATCCTGCTGAAGACTACCACCAAAGCTACTATAAGAAGAATCCTGTTCGTTATTGGTACTATCGTACAGCTTGTGGACGGGACAAGCGACTGGAGGAAGTTTGGGGAAAATCTGCTGCTGACGGCAAGGGGGATTGATCTTTAAGTCAATGCAGAGACCTTCCAAGGAAGGATTCTATTCCTGAATGTTTCAACTCGCCCCAAACGAGATCAGCAAAGTCTTCTGCAGAGCATTCTTGACCTTGCGTAAGATACATCCGCAAGGATTGGCCATCATCGTTAAAAATAACGGTGTCGCAGCAAAGTTCGTTATTCTTCAAGAATACGTTAACGCCTGCTGGCAAGTTACAATCGCCTCCCAAATAGGCAAGAATCTTACGCTCGATGCTTACAGTTTGCTCGGTAAAGGGATCGCTGAGTTGGCGCAAAGGGCCCTCTAAAGGGCTCCCAGCTAAGGTTTCAACAACTAGGGCGCCTTGCCCAGCACAGGGTATAAACCAGGAGCTGTTCAGTACAAAATGAGGAAATTCCTCTCCTAAGGGCAAGCGGAAGATCGAAGCTCTGGCAAGAATGATGGCATCCCATTTTCCTGCTTTAAGGTGAGCGAGACGCGTATCGACATTGCCATGAATAGCAATCGTCTTAATTGCAGGGTTGGCTTCAGACAGGAGTGATTCGCGACGTAGGCTGCCGGTTCCTATTTTCAAAGCACCTAATTTCTGTAAGTCTTCGGCCTGCCATTTTTCTTGGGAAGCGCCGGTCAATTTTTTTATCCAGCTCGGTGAAAAAATAATGACATCCTCACAGGGATGTCGAGCAAGGAAACAGGGCAAAGCAAACGGCTTGCGTGTTTCTGCTGGCAGATCTTTCAAGCTATGGACTGCGAAGTCAGCTGTTTTTGCGAGAAGTGCCTGTTCGAGTTCTTTTACGAAAACCCCTTTGCCGCCGATCTCCGCAAGAGGTTTTTCCTTCTGATGGTCCCCACTGGTTTTAACGATCATGAGTTCGGAGCGAATGCCATTACTAGCGAGTTTTTCTTGAACAAAGTGCGCTTGCCAAAGGGCTAGCTTACTACCGCGAGTTGCGAGTTTATAAACGTGGGATCCGGTCATGGCCTAGTTCTCCGGGAAAGAATGGCTTCTTATAATTTCATCAACCACGTCTTTAAAGTGTTCTTTACGGCTTTCGTCAACACTTTTCACGGCCAGTGCCAAATGCGAAGTCAATTTTTGACTGATCGAGGAGAGCATGGTTTCCAAGGCAGTGCGCTGCTCGGGGCTCAAATTCTGGAATTCCTTGCGGCGTAAGGATCTCTGACTTTCGCGAGCAATAACC
>PLEQ01000094.1:1864-2524 GCA_003136475.1 Deltaproteobacteria bacterium | reverse complement strand
TCCCAGAACCGGTAATGGTCCGCTCTACTTTTCCTGGAAGGGATGCGGATGTGGATTTTGGAGAACTTGGAAGATTTTTAGACAATGATGGACACGTAAAAAGAGTTTGGTTGTTTTCTTTACGTCTCCGC
This sequence comes from Deltaproteobacteria bacterium, assembly GCA_003136475.1. Classification (GTDB taxonomy): domain Bacteria; phylum Bdellovibrionota_B; class Oligoflexia; order Oligoflexales; family Bog-1112; genus BOG-1112. The sequence continues at coordinate 2,393 of PLEQ01000094.1, read as the reverse complement.
CATTCTAGAAAAGCGTATCGAGAGATTGTACTGAACCAAACGCTGCGTACATTTCTCATGGGACATATATATGCCTTTGAATATTTTGGAGGTGTACCCAAGAATTGTATCCCAGACAATACAAAAGCCGCTGTCATTAAGTCTACAATCGACAACGATCTCATAAATCGTTCTTATCAACAACTGGCTGAGCACTATCATTTCGTTATTAGCCCATGTCTGCCATATACTCCGGAGCACAAGGGTGGGGTCGAAGGAGATGTTAAGTACGTAAAGAAGAATTTTATACCTTATTTTTTGGCACGGCAAAAAGAATTCGGAATTGAAATACCCCGAGTTTCCGATCTTAAACAAGAGCTAAAGAAGTGGAACGAAGAGATCGCTGATCTCCATAAGATACACGGCGTGGGGCGTTCCCCTCTAGAGCTTTTTCAGTCTGAAGAAAAATGCACTCTACAGCCTATGCCGATAAATCGATGGGAACCCACTGCGTGGAACCGTTGTTCAGTCAGAAGAGACTGGCGGGTCA
>PLEQ01000094.1:0-1851 GCA_003136475.1 Deltaproteobacteria bacterium | reverse complement strand
GACGCAAACCCGAGCATGCGCCTCCTTTCAAAGATGCTGTCTTAAACTGTTCTCGAGAAGGACTTCTTGCTCTAGCAGGAGATATAGGAGTATTTACACATGATCTTGCGCATGCGATTTTATCTCACCCATCCATAGATAAGCTAAGACCTGTGCGGCATATGCTCAAACTAGCAGAGAAGTATACAGAAGAGCGCTTAGAGAAAGCATGTGAACGCGCGCTCAAGTACAAAATGCATTCATATGCCAGCGTGAAGAATATTTTAGAAAACAATTTAGAATCACAGCCGTTTGAGACGCCTGACACAGGCAAAATCATTCCCTTGCCGCGCTCACGGTTTGCAAGAGACCCGGTAGATTACAAGAGCAATTATACAACCAAAGAAACCTTTGAAGAAAAGCTAGCAAGGCTACACCCGATGTCAAAGCATGGCAATGCTATGCTAGGGGTTTTTGAAGGGTTGCTGGCTGATCAAATAATAGAAGAAGAAAAACAGTTTAGGAGGCAGGAAAGTGGTTCAGTCGAAAAAGGAATTTAATTTTATTGGGTTAGCTGAGCATAGGAGAGGGGGCACGGCTACTTTATTCTGCNNGGGGCACGGCTACTTTATTCTGCCAGCTATACAAGACGTTTAATTTCACCGTGTCCCTTCGCATAAGAGAGGGGCACGGCTACTTTATTCTGCCAATATTGATTGTATAAATGGAGTTCATTGTTTTGAACAAAAATCGAGCGTCCGGCATTTGCTGGACGTTCTAACATATAGGAGTGATTGATGGATAATATCCTTATTACCAAGAAGCTAAGAAGGCTAAAAATGCCTGGAATAACAGAGACGCTTGAGCAGAGACTCGCCGAGGCCATGAAGGAAAAATGGTCATATTCGATATTCTTTGAAATGTTGCTTACGGACGAAATTGAAAGGAGAGACCACAAGCAACTAACGTTAAGATTAGCGAAAAGTCGCTTGGATCAAAACAAGACAATAGAAACTTTTGACTTTGCATTTAACTCAAGAATTCAAGTGCCGCTCATTAGAGAACTCTCCTTATGCGCATTCATAGAGAGAAAGGAAAATATTTTTATCTTAGGGCCCAGTGGTGTAGGAAAGAGCCATTTGGCTCAAGCACTTGGTCATGAGGCATGTCGCAGAGGACACGATACGCTGTTTTATTGCACATATCAGTTGTTTGAGTGGATTTATGCCGGACGAGGTGATGGCTCTCATAAGAAAAGGCTTGCTCAAGTAATCAAAATTCCCCTTTTGATTTTAGATGACTTTGCCCTGCAGGCCCTGAATGAAACACAACAAGCCGATCTGTACCAGCTGATTGCAGAAAGATATGAAAAGAACTCAATGATCATCACCAGCAATAGGGATTTTGACGAGTGGCCCAGTATCTTTACAAATTCATTGCTTGGATCAGCAGCTTTGGATAGATTAGTGCACAGAGGGAACCAGATTGTCATAGAAGGTAACAGCTATCGGCTTGCCGAGTTCAAAAAGGCTTGCGCGAAAGGGAAAAAGGACTCAACAAAAAAGTAACTAAAGTAGGAATAAAAAACTTTAAAAGTTATACGCTTAGTTTGACGTGTTTTGAGTAATGGGCGGGTCATTCTTGGTGATTGCGGAGGTGGGTCATTCTGATTGATCGACATTGCAGTCATCAAATGAAACCGACAAATGGGTCATTCTAAGTGATTGCGAGGGTGGGTCATTCTGATTGATCGACACCTCGGCTGTCAAACGAGACCGCCAAATGGGTCATTCTCAGTGATCGCGGGGTGGGTCATTCTTCGTGATTTTTTCCATTCAGTCGGATTTTTCTAAAAACACTTCTACAGAGAGC
>PLEQ01000303.1:2844-2982 GCA_003136475.1 Deltaproteobacteria bacterium | reverse complement strand
CTGGTGAAGACAACTGATCTTAAAGAGATCGTTGTTGGTGAAGGTATCAGCAACCCATCAAGAAACGTCACCATCGGAGTTCTGCCACAGCACGTCTTGCCTTGGTGCGTTCTCTCGTTATTATAATTGCAAACCCAT
>PLEQ01000303.1:0-2838 GCA_003136475.1 Deltaproteobacteria bacterium | reverse complement strand
TTGCAAGGTACAACTCAAACGGATGGCTCTCCGCTTTACCGCAAAACTCCGTTCCTCGGTCAGTTAAGATGCGCAGTACAGGTGCCCTTTGTTCTTCGAAGAATGGAAGGACAACGATTTCTAACATAATATTGAGCCCAAGTTCCTTGAGAGATCCAAACAGCAAAGGCTCATCGATTCTATTTTTTAAAACCTGGTCGGATGACTTCATAAGAGACAGCCAGTAAGCTTCCGAGAAGCCCACCGCGACACCGAGTCGGTGCAATAGTTCCGGATGCCCGGCTGCTTTGTCTTCTATACCCAGCTCTTCGAGAAGATTATTCTTAACTCGTTCCAGAGCCTGAGGAGGGCAATCGCAAACAAAAAGCCAAGAATCTGAGGACTACGCATATGCGATTTACATACATTTGCAATGAATTGCAGTGCGACTTCCTTGCTTGGTGTCTTTACAAACTTGAGATAGGAAGGATGAGTATGAAACTGCTGGTAAAGAGCATTATACCAATTTTCGTAATTTTGTTTCATAACATGCCTCGCAATTTGTTAGAAGGACAGTTTTTTGACAAAGCAGCTTGTCAAGACTTTAAAACTAAAAAAACATGCTGAATACGCATGAAATGAAAACTTTACCCGCTCAACTTTTGCGCAGTTACCAGCTGACTAGCTGCTATTGAGGATTTCTGTGCCCCGCGATTTTCTGGCCCGATGCTAGTTTTGTATCTCAAGACCACAATGAAAGTCACATGCCTTTTTCAACTTTGCTTCTCGACTAAACTTAACACAATCAGACTCTTAATTTAACCTATTTCCTACATGAAGACGAGCCATCAGCAAATAATGCCGTAGAGCATATATAAACAAGTCTTTGCTAATTCTTATTTCTTTTGTAAATAGTTATCGTCAAATGCCTGTACTGTATTTTGAGGAGTTTTGATATGCGATTTTTATGGCTAGCTTTAAATCTTATGCTTTTGCATCCGTTTTCTGTTTTAGCAATGGAGGATTGGCGTCCATCTTCCCCCCCCTCAGAAATAGCTTCCCCCCTCTCAGAAATAGAAAATGCCGAGAGCTCTCTCCTGACTTCCGAGGGACTTCCTCAAAGTATCAGCATAGTGCAGTTAGGTCTAGGTTTGGTCCTTGTAGTAGATAAATACAAAAAAAACGTTTGGGTGGCTGAGAGGACTGAGAAACACCTTATTTTTAAACAAAGTCATCTAATATTACGCAAGAATGAAGTCATCAAATGGATAAAAATTCACCAGAGCGATTCAAAAACTCATGCGTTTGGCCAAGAGTCTGCTGTGCTTGAGACAAATGATAGCAGAATATTCACGCTCGAAAGGGACTCTCAAGGTTTATATACATGGAGAAACATTTTGCGTCATGCGGAAAAGACAGATTCTATCGGCGCGGGTTTTGTACAGGGAGGGCTCGCACGGGTGAACAAACAGGGTGAACTAACCATTTTTACAATTATGAACAACGTCCATAGAGGACCCAGTATCTGTACATTCTTCGAATCGACAGTGAACGAAAATTCAAATATGGAAAATTTGACTTTTAACTACGCCGCTATGGGACAATCACATGTAGTATTATGGAGTAGAAGTAGAAAGTTGGTGGCTTTTAGGTTAGTAAATGGAAATGATCATTTTTTTATGATGGATCTTAGTAATTTTCCTCATGTTGATAGTAACGTTGAAATCCACGTAGGAGATACCCACACCATCTTAGCTTTCGAAAATGGAACATGGTTAGTGATTCCTCATTCAGAAATAGCGGAGAATTCAAACAGAGGCAATTTTGAATACCTTCCAATAGAACATTCGGACTGGCCTTTCCAAGTCTTTAGGTGTTTCATTGCTATTAGAGGACCGGAGAGTAGCTCTGAAGAAAACAAAGATGAGGATGAAAAAGAATTATTATCCTCATCTCCAGATCAACCCCATACATATGCCGAAATGCCTGATGTGACTGAAGTTCCAAACGATCAAGGTGACGATTGGACTGTTATACGACATCCATATGCAGAAATGCCTGATGTACCTACGGTTTCAGACCCTAGATATGGAGTAATACTTAGTAATTGGAATGTTGGGCATGATCTATATGCAGAAATACCTATAAATTTGGTGCTGATGCCATATGAAGAGGGAGGGACAAACTTCCAAAATGACGCTCAAAATGCAGAAATTTCTGCTGTTGACGAGGGGGTAGTTATTTATCAGGCAATTGATGTTGAATCGCAGCATACATACACAGAAAGTTTCGCGACAAGACCGAACACTGGGGAAGGAGGAAATCAAGGGGAAAGACCTCGGCTTTTGGATGTGGTGAATCTGCGTGGAGGGTTTATCTTGGTTATCAATGATGGGACTGTTTTGGTTCTTAACAATAATGATTTTGAATCTTCGACCGCCCGAAGTTCACATAGGAACCGTGCAGTGTTGAACATTCGTGATAGAATCGGAGACGGTGGGAAGATCATTGCAGTGGCAGTTCGTCATAGTGATAAAGGAGAGATAGAAATATTGTTTGTGACCAGTTCGAATAAATTTTTTCTTTTTAAGTTTTGTGATCAAGCTGGTATTGGTAAGTGGAATACGGTTTATACCTACTCAAGTACGAGCGCCTATAAACGCCCTAATCGAACGAAAACCGCTGCGATAAAATTGCCAGATGAAGAAGATGTGGTTGCATTAACCGCACATTGGATAGGGGATATGCAAGGACAACAGGTGCGTTCCCGAAGGCCAATAGCTACTCTGAAACAAAAATTTCTCCGCTTGATACTTCATAAATGATAGGGGAAGCATTAAGAGAGTGTCTGGTAAAGCC
>PLEQ01000339.1 GCA_003136475.1 Deltaproteobacteria bacterium | reverse complement strand
GATCCTATACTGGTAAAATCACCATTCACAATCAGAGCGGTTACGATGGTACATTTTCAATATGGGGGGACAATTGTTGGATTTGGTACCCAGTTCATATGTCGGAGCTGAGTGATGGGGATGGACCGAATCCGCTCTCGGCAGTGACAACCCTTGCCCTTAACGTCGCACAAGCCACGCANNATATAGATAAAGCCAATACATTTGGCAGTGAGAAGCTGCATCCGAAAGCCTTTTTTAACAAGTTTGGCTTCTACTGGTGGTGTATTGACAAATCGACGAACAGATATATCGGGCATTCAAAGTTTGGCGCTGGAGAATATTTAAGTTCAACAGGCGAGTATGATATTACTTTCTCTAAGGACTATAAGAGAATCTGGAGTTCCTATTATTGCGATGTGCACGAGACTCAACATTAGTCGAGAGAGCAAGAACTATTGGCCTATCCAGCAGCGATAGGCGCTTGGCTCCTCTAGAGTTTTGTCGCAGTAGCCATTACTGTCATTCCATCGATATTGTTCAAGGTTGTTAATGTCCGTTCTTGGCAAATACAGTTTTACAAGATCGAAAAGTTTTTTTGCGGCCTGTCCGCTGAAAGCTAAAAAGCCTTTGTCATAGAACAACACATAAGCCGTGTCATCAAATGGCAGAAAAATCGTAAAAACGTAGGTCCCATCCTCGTAGAGATAATTATAAATCTCAAGCGGAGCAAGGGCTTCACCAGTTTTTACATATCCATTATTGTTCTTGAATCCATGTTTTTCTAAAATTGCTCTGAGTGCAAAGGAACCATGTGATTGCTCACTTTGAACGCGAAACTGAACTTTCATTCTTTTATTGATAATTTCGGCACTGCCACCAGCCTCTCCAAAAGCCAAATTGGACAAAGACAAAGCAAAAGTAAGCAGTAAACTAGAGACCTTTTGCATAGAATTTCACCTTTAAAAATAGAAAATTATTTTTTGACCAGCAATTTAGCTAGATGATAAGCTGCATAGAGAGGTCGGTAAAATAAGAAAGGCGATAGCTAGGATAGGTGCTGCTTATGTCGTACTTCAAACGGTTTTGGCGCCCGTCGCTTTGGTATATCGGAGCATCTGACGGTAGAAATTTATGACGAAATTGCAAAAACGAACTACTATAGCTCTATCGATTTGGCTTGCCTCGATTTTGACGGGGGGGATCGCTGTTGGTATCGCCCACCTTACGCTGTATGTGCAGAAGGCCTACTTTGCTTTTGCACATATCAATCCCTACTGGACTCTTTTCGCAAGCCCTTTACTTTTTGTACTGGCGACCTTTATCATCAAAAAATTTGCCCCCGAAGCGACGGGGAGCGGTATTCCTCAAGTTCTGGCTGTATTGGAGAACAGTAAAAATAGCAATCAGAGTGAAGGCGTCTGGCTTTCGCCACTCATTTCTATTCGTAGTTCCCTGTTCAAGCTTCTTTCCATCCTCGCCGGTATGCTGGGAGGGGCCTCGGTGGGTCGCGAGGGGCCTACGGTTCAGATTGCAGCTTCGATATTTGCCTATGTCGGGCGCCGCATGCGTAAATTCTTCCCCCATCTCGACTTCCAGGCTTATCTTACAGCTGGTGCCGGGGCTGGAGTTGCTGCAGCGTTCAATACGCCACTAGCCGGGATTATGTTTGCCTTGGAAGAAATCGCAGAAGGGGTTTTAGGTCACAGTAAGAGCGTGGTGATGGTGGGTGTCGTTATTGCGGGTCTGACTGCCCAGAGCTTTTTAGGGGATTATTTGTATTTTGGGCATCCCAATGTTACGGGCACACTTGGACTCTTTATTCTGCAGGCTGTACTTCTTGGCAGCATCGGTGGATTGGCAGGAGGATGTCTTGCGCGGGCAGTTTCCCACCCTTTCTTTCCCACTATGAATGTTCTTCTCCGAAGTTTTATCTGTGGATGTGTCTGCGCCCTCATTGCCTTTTTTGCGCATCAGGACAGTGCAGGATCAGGCTACGAAGTCACTCGTAGAGCCTTAGAGTCAGCCAGCAATGATCAGCTTGGGTATAGCTTTCCGTTGGAGAAATTTGCAGCAACTGTATTTTCATACCAGTCCGGTATGGCAGGGGGCATTTTTGCACCGATTTTATCGTTAGGTGCCGGTATCGGACTGGCGCTTGCGAAACTGCTCAGCTTTGCCAATTTCAAGAGTTGGGCTCTTATCGGAATGGTAGCTGTTTTTGGTGGAACCATTCAAGCGCCATTGACTGCGGTTGTGATCGTCATGGAGATGACGGATGAAAGAAGCCTTGTCCTGCCATTCATCATTGCTGCGTTTCTCGGCCAGGCGGTGGGACGCATTTTCATGCCTGTTCCGCTCTATCGCTTTTTAGTTGAGAGAGCTTTCAGAAACACCGGAGCTCAAGCAAAAGCCTAGGCCTTCGCAGAAAAAACCCAGGCGCATATCNNAACGAACTGATAAAACCGAAGCCAAATTGCGATCATTTTTGGTTTTCACTGTCAAATTCTACGTTTAAAGGACCGAGCATGCCTTGGTACGGATAGTTCCTTGTATGGAATATACCAGGATGCCCCATCGTATTGGCCCATGCATCGACAATGATGAGTTTTTTCTGGAAGAAGACCGGTACATAGACGTGTTTTGGGTAAGAAACAATTTTTAGTCTAGCCCCCGGGTATTTTTCTTTAAGGATTGGCAAAATCCTATGCGTCACGGCGAGAGCCAGGGTTGGGCAAGANNAGGTTTCGACTGGCTTGAAGACCCTTGATCTTAGAAGAAAGATGTCAAATTAGCATGTTGACTAGCGGTGGGAATAAAGGCTCGTGGTTTTGTGCTGGCGATAAATAATGTGATGGAATTATTTGCCTCCGATTTTTATAAACCGAATCCAACTCTTTCGCCCGAATAAGTCTGCATTGGCAATTAATGGGCATGGCCTTCTGTGTAGCCATCATCACAAACGAACAAGTGAAAATTTCATCGACATGGAAAGCTCCTTTTAAAAACGGTATGCCATACTGGACTTCTTTTTTTTAATTTCTAGTCCGGAATTTTGCTAAGCAGTGATAAAACGAATTGTGTGTTAGGACTATCCGTATTCAAAGTTAAGCTGCCAGAATGAGCATCAACGATACCTTTCGAAATGCTCAGTCCCAAACCGGTGCCTTTGCCGANNCGAAGCCGTACACCATGCTGAGGCCGAGACCGGTGCCTTTGCCGATCTCTTTGGTGGTGAAGAGAGGCTGAAATATCTTGTCTATTATTTCTATAGGGATGCCTTTTCCACTGTCAGTAATAGTGATTTCTACCATTTCATTTTTGCGAGCAACAGATAGCTTAATCCACTTTTCCGGGAGTGAAGTAATTGCCTCATGGGCGTTTGTAATGAGATTTAGAAGAACTTGCGCAATTTGGACGGGTCGACAATAGACGCAAATATCTTCACTGATTTCGTCAATGGTGAGCTTAACATTGCTAGCTGCTAATTTAGCCTGACACAAGTCCAAAGTGCTTTTTATTATGGGTTTTAAAGATGCTAAATCGAATGGTTCCTTGCTTCCATCGCTGGAAAAAGTTTGCAAGCCATGGACTATGTGTGCAATATGACCGACTGCATTAAAGACCATTTCCGACATCTCAATAATTTTTGGCTGCCACTTACTGGCGTCTTGTGTAGCGAGATCTTTAATTTGCTCAGCAATCATACTAATAGCAGCCAAAGGACTGTTGATTTCATGAGCGACACCGCCAGCCATTTCTCCTAAGGCTGCCATCTTTGCTACGTTCATCAACCTAGCTTGCGCTTCGTAAAGCTGCTGTGTCCTTTCCCGTACTTTTTGGTCCAGGACTTGATTCATTTCACTCATCTCTCTTTCAAATTTACTAAGGCGCAGAAAAACTTTTGTTTTGGCCAGCAATTCTTCAAAAACAAAGGGTTTAGTCAGATAATCATCCGCGCCGCAATCATAACCTTTCAGCTTTTCTTGAATCATAGCTTTGCCCGAAACCAGGATGACTTTTGTACTGAGCAAATTCCTATTGGCTTTAATTTTCTTACACACTTCATAACCGTCGATGCCCGGCATCAGGATATCAAGCAAGACAAGGTCCGGCAAAAATTCGTCAAGAATAGCTAAGGCTTCTTCACCATTGCCACACACCTTATTCTCTGAAATATCCTCGAGGGTCTCGATGGCGATACGTTGATTGCGGGGATTGTCGTCAACGATCATAACCTTTTGCTTAGCTTCCAGAGGACTTGCGTCTTTTTTATCCATATCACCTTCCTTGTTTTGAGTTGGGACTAGTCCAGCCGGCCAGCACTATCCCCTTATGGCTTCGACCAGGAGTCACGCCTCCATGAATGGCCAAGAATGGATAAGCAATGACTTACGAAAAAGTTGCCACGGATATCCTAGATTTACTGGGGACGCAATCGGTCTTTTATCGAGTTTCGCTTCATCTTCCTCGTTTGAAGAGAAGGGCCACATTATATAATGGTAGCATGATACTGGTATATTTCGAAGTTCTCGGAAAAATTGAGCGATAATACACTTTTTTGTTTTTGTATCTAATGGTATAGAAGCACTCCAAATGTATTGGAGTTTAGGATGGGTCGTTACCTATTTTCTTTGTTTCTTATATCAACTTTAAGTGAGTGGAGCGTCTTCGCTGAGCAAAGCTATGTCGGCCATGGTATAGAATCGGTCTCCGCTGAAACCTTAAAAAATTTTGCTCCTCCCGCTCTGCCAAGTGAATTGAGTCGTAGAATTCAAAGTCTTTTGGATCTTCGCTCACCGGGAATGGGTATTCCTTCCGAAGATGGCAGGCACCTGGCTTTCAGTTGGGCTGTAACAGGCACACGGCAAATATGGAGAATGGATGGACCACTCAGCTTTCCCATTCAAATGACCGGAGGCGAAGACGCTACGGCTATTGCTGCCTGGACTCCCGATAACAAGTATTTGATACTTTCGCGTGATCGAAAAGGCGAAGAATATCCGGGGCTCTATCTTCAAAAAGTCCAAGGTGGTGAGCTCATAGAAATTCAACACAAACCAAAGATCAATACAGAATTCGCGTTTGTAAGCGAAGATTCTAAGTACATTTATTTTCGTGCTAATGACATTAGAAGAGACTCGTATGCTATTTATCAATACGCCATTGAGACTCGCACCAAAACACTAATCTTTTCAGAGGTCGGATATTGGGAAATCCTCGATCATAAGCCCGATGGCACGTGCTTGTTAGCCAATGTCAAAGGCAACATGTCTCAAGAAATCTTCTTGTGGAATATGCATAAGAAAGAACTTAAGCCGTTGCTAGGACTTGGTGATGGCGATGAGCTGGACATGCGTTTCGCTCATAGTGATGGTGAATATCTACTGCTAACTAACAAATACAGCGACTTTCGACGGCTTTACCTGTTTAAATCCCAAGATGCCGAGCCTATGCCTCTGACCGCAGAAATGGACATGGATATTTCGTCATTTTCTATCGATGCCAAACGTAGTCGTATTCTCTATGTGGTCAATGATAGAGGCTATAGTCATGTAGAAGCTATGAACGCCAAGACTTTTGAAAAAATCACACTTCCCACTCTTTCTGAATTGGAACAAAGAATTTTTGGTTCAACAACTCTTAATAGTCGCTTCACTTCTTTTGCTATTTTTAGTGCCAATCGACCGGAAACAAGTTATGTGTACGATTGGGCCAGCGGGCAGATGACACAGTGGTTGCTACCAAGCAGTCCTGAAATCAGCACTGACACATTTATTCACCCGGAACTGGAAGCCTATATAGCTCGCGATGGCACGAAGATTCCGATGTTCGTTTATCGGTCTCCCACTTGCCAGAAACCTTGTCCGGTGATCGTGGACTTTCATGGTGGCCCTGAATCGCAAGCGAAGCCGAGCTTCAGTTTGTTCGTACAGCTCATGCTTGCTGAAGGTTTTAGCTACGTCCTACCTAACGTCCGTGGTTCCGATGGTTATGGTAAAAAATGGGTTGAAGCGGATGATGGTCGCAAGCGGATGGAGGTCATCACGGACATTGAAGATGCTGCTATTTTTATACGTCAGCAATGGGCCCACCAGGGCCTCGCACCTAAGATTGCTATTACTGGGGGAAGTTACGGCGGATACGCAACACTGCTAGCGATGACGAAGTTTGCGGGGGCTTATGATGCTGGTTTTTCGGTCGTGGGTATAAGTAATTTGATCACTTTTTTGGAAAATACAGCGCCTTATCGCAGAGCCCTGCGTATTGTTGAATATGGCGACCCCATTCGGGATAAAGAGGTTCTAGAAGAGCTGTCTCCCACCCGTCACATCGGCAAGATCGCAGGCCCTTTGATGATTATTCAAGGTGTGAATGATCCGAGAGTTCCTGCCGGTGAGGCTATTCAAATTTATGAAAAAATGAAAGCACGGCATCTCGATGGTCAGTTAGTGCTCTTTCCAGATGAAGGTCACGGTGTCTCGAAGCGAGCCAATATCGCTTTGATGATGGGATACAAGTTGCAGTTTTTTAAGAAGCACCTGATGGAAGAAAAGAAAGTGACGGAGCTTAGTGACAAGCCTAGCACGGAAAAAGATGAGCTCTAAAAGAGTGCAGAGATTTCTTGGGTGGTTTCAATTATAGACGACATCTATGCGAGTTGGAGAACCCACTGGAAGGTACTCAAGTGTAAGGCGTGGATCCATGATAACGAGATCAAATTTCCCTTTAATGCCTTTTTTTGCGCGTAGAATAGTCTTGCGAATTTTTTCTTCGCGCTTAGCGCGAGTGATCCCGGTGCCCCTAAATCCGTAGCCAAAAAATCCAAAATAGTATTCAAGATATCGATGGATTCATCTGTAGAGATTTTGGGATAGTGCTTGCGAAAGATGGGTCGATCTAAGAAACAGACAGCAATATCTTCCATATCGAGTATATCTTCTGCATCCGCCGATAAAAAGCTGGAGCTGTCTCCGACAAGACGCATCCCAATCATATCCCAATGTTCCGTGCGGCCGGGCTCATTCGCACTACCGTTGATGGAATAGGCCAGTGAAAATGTCGCTGAAATAGGGCTCGAGAAGCCGTTGGGCGCTTCCTCCGAAACAATTCCCGTAAAACAGTGACCCGATGTTAGCACGGTACGCGGACCAATGAGCGTGCCCGAACACGACGTGACGACACCAGGTGCCCAGGTGAAAAAGAGCACGCCACCCGCATCAAATTGTTCTTCTCTTGCAAAGTTTTCATGAATGGCCTGAGGGACGTCATGTTGGATGAGAACTGCCCAAGCCCCTGAAGAAAGAACAGACAATAGATATGTAAAAATGCACATAATATTTCATAGGTGGACCATAGCTCGATTGTTGTTAGTTCCGCCAATGTAGCAGGCTGGTCACGAATTGTAAGCGTGTATACGGCCTGAAGGCCTANNTTCAGCTTGTTATACATTGATTTTACGAGTTTATTTTATGCGGAAAATTCGAGGGAAATGATAGGGAAAGCCAGTCCGGCTCACTTGGGGATTACAGCAAGGGTGAGTCGGCTTACGCAAATCAGCCGGTCGGTGCCCTTTTCGCTGATGCGAATGTCCCAAACCTGAGTTTTTTTTCCAATATGGACAGCTTGCCCACGTCCAATCACCATTCCGGAAGAAATGGCTCCGATATGGTTAGCATTAATTTCAATACCGACGCATCGGAAATGCTCGGCGTCTACACACAGCGTGCCACCGACGCTGCCAATGGTTTCAGCCAAAACTACGGAAGCCCCTCCGTGCAAAATACCAAAGACTTGGTGAGTGCGACGATCCACCGGCATCTCAGCTTCTATAATATCCTCACCAATACTCGTGAAATGGATGCCGAGCAGTTCTATAACCGTATTAGTACTTTTCTTATTCAATACTTCGAGTGGCATGGGTTTCATAGAACTCTCACTGTGACGACGATACTTAAACAACTCAAACACTCAAGATCATAGCATCATCGCCACAGGCGATTCTCTTTTTTCTTCCACGGCAATCCGGCGGTCTTTTCTAGGTTGGAAAGGATTGGCCCTCCGCTTGCTCCGCAAAAGGCCAGGAGCCATGGGAATGCTCGATCACCCATCGGTCATTATCTTTGGCAAGCACAAGCGTTCCTCGTAAAATATCCAGGCGATGCGCCTCGCCTTTTATAATGACTGTTGGTTCAAATTCAGCGGCAACCCAAGCCCAGCTGTCATGCACCACCGGGTAAGCACTGAGAAGCTTCAAGCGAGCTCCCTCACTTTGCTCAAAGTCGCGCTGCAAGCTTTTCAAATAGCCGCTCAAGCCAATGTAGCGCTCGTCTTTGCCCGTACCCCAAGAAATATGACTTTCAGAGGGCGATAGTATTTTTTTAAATAGATCGAGATCACGAGTTTCGTAAGCCTTGATCCACTCGTCGACGAGTTTGAGCACCCGTTCTTTTTCGCCACTGTACATATGTTCCTCCGATTGAGAGTTTTTTGAAAAAGACTCGCCTTCAAAACCGGATCTGTTATACAGACCCTGAGCCTAAATAAAGACCGGAAAAATCCCGGACAGGACTTGGTGAGCTATTTAAATGTCTGTAAATATTCCTCAATTTTTCTTTGATGTATCCAAAGAGGTCCGTGCGTTATCGGATTCGTTTCTTAGCAAACACAAATTGAATTATTTTCAATACTGTAGCGTTTACAAAGACGGCTCGCACTCCTTCCTCGTCAACCGGCCGGACTTTGTTGAAACGCGCTATCATGCCAATCGAGGTGTTTGCTCAAGCGTTGATGGGGATCAAATCGATGCTCAAAGCTATGTATTTCTGTGGAATGGAAATTTGCCCAATCGCGATACTGACATGGCTCGTGAACTCGATATCGACAACGGGATTTGTTTTGTGCAAAGGCATCCTAACCACTACAATCTCATTGCGTTTGGGGCAGCCACTCGTGAAAGAGGCACTCTTAATTTCTATCTCAACCATGGGGTCAAACTCCGTGGTTTTATCGAGGAATTCACAGATCAGGCTAAGGATCTTATCCGAAAAGCGGATCAAAATCGTTTTTTGTTGCCCCACAATCTCCGTGATGAAAACGAGAAGATTCTATTTTGGGATCGCAATAAACGTGTGCATTTCCATGGGCGATCTACCGATTTGAGCTTGCGGGAATTCGAGTGCTTACGCTTGACCGCACGCGGGTACACTATGGTGGAAATTGCCGAAAGATTAGAGCTGTCGAATCGTACCGTCGAAAGTTATTTAAACAGAGCTAAATTAAAGCTTGGCGTTGATAAGAAATCAGAGCTGATCCGGATCTTCTTAACTCATTTCGATAGCTGAATACCAAACTTGCTAAGGCAGTCTCAATTCTTTTACAATCCTTTCGAAGTCTTGACCAAGTTAACGGATCTTTTTCTATCCTACTTAAATGCTAGGCCTATTTATTTAAACTAAAGCTTTGACCACTGAGATGCCGAAGGAAATCCCAAAGGATCTTAGTGGGCTATATGACAAAGAGACTTCGTACAAATTTAATTCCAGGGCTGTTGGCAACGATAATTTTTCTAAGCTGCTCGCAAGAGAGTTTACAAAGTGCGGAAAAGGCCAAAGCTTCAACTAGTGCGAGTACTGGTGGGGCTAGTGAACTCGACGCCGCGCAGTCCCCAGAAAAAGTCACAAGTACGATCGTGGCAGGATCTCTGATATTCGAACAGGCCGTTCAAAATGCGACCGTTTCTGTCGGCATCGTCCAGAACACCGGCCGCGTCATTCCCGTCAATAATATGATCTCAAAAACCGATCAGGCGGGTAAATTCTCTTTCATAGTTCCTTCAAGCAGTCTCACGACTTCAGGGACATCGCTAAATCTTGTAGATTCTGCGTCGCCACTTGTTTTGCTTTATTTGAGTTCATCGGGGAATGATACTTATCCAGCGATGGGCGCGTATGTTTACTTTGATCCGACCACGACCAAAATTATGAATGCCAACATTTCGTGTATATCTAATTTCATTGTTGATGATCTCAAGGGAAAGAATGTGTCAGACGTTCAATCCTTTGTCACCGATGCTCTCATACCCGCGACGAACGCTATTGCAACGAAACTTCATTTCTCCAGCGGCGCACTTGCATCCAACACTGTGGTAGCTAAGAGTGAGGTCCTGGCTACGGTGATCAGTAACTGGGCCAAAATAGCCAATACCAGCATGACGCAAGTTGTAACGATCATGGGCAACACAATATTTTCAAGCACCAACACTCAAAGTCCACTTAATTCAGCTTTGGTTTCCCAAGCTATCGCCAGCATTGTGCCGGTGACCACGCTGTCTCAAGTAAAAAATGTTCAAAGTCAGGTTCCTTCACTCCTATCAACAACCGTAGCGAGTGCTGGAACATCTTCGGAAAGCTCCGTCGCTTCCTCTGCAAGTTCTAACCTAGTTTCATCGACCGGCAATGGCGCTACTGCAGCTCAAAGCAATAGCGGTGCTTCAACTTCAAATTCGTCAGCGGGATCGAGTGAGAGTATAGGAGCATCCAACACTACGACCACTACCACTTCAACGAGCGGATCGACTACAGGAACTAGTACGACTACAGCATCCAATACCGCGACCGCTACAAGCTCAAGCAGTGGTTCGAGTTCAGGATCAAGCTCAAGCAGTGGTTCGAGTTCAGGATCAGGGTCAACAACTAACGATAATGAATCTACACCATCCTGTGCAAGCGACAGCGGAGATCAAATCTATCAAAATTCGAATAGCGCTGACGGATCGACAGCGATGCCGTTCATGATCTGTGCTGCAAAGCAACTTTACAATCTTATGACCCGACAAGAAGATTGGGGTTTCAATTTTGTTCTAGGTCAAAACATTAATATGTCTGAGTACAATGGCTCTACATCAGCAACAACATTAATGCCCATCGGTAACGTGCAAGCTAGCTTTCGAGGAACTTTCAATGGGCAAGGTTACAGCATTTCTAACGTTCTCATCTCAGCACCTGTGACGGGAGGACCCGGTTATCTCGGGCTCTTTGGTGCCCTTCAGGCGTCTACAATTATGAATCTAAACTTAGAGACGATCACGATCAATGGGAATGGTGCCAGTAATATGGTGGGTGCCTTGGTTGGGTTCATGGACATTGGCAGCAACGTTAGCAACTCCTCGGTCAGCAATAGTTCCATTGCAGGCAACCAGGAAGTTGGGGGCCTCGTAGGCGAGAATAATGGGCAAATCGTTCAGTCTTATGTCAACGAGTCCTCTATTTACGCCTTGGAGCAAAGTGCTGGGGGTTTTGTAGGACAAAATAGCGCAACGATCTCGAATTCGTTTGCGAAAAATGTAACGGTTAGTGGTGAACAAATCGTCGGAGCATTCGCAGGTTTCAATATTGGGGTCATCAAGGATGCTTATACGAGCGGCAGAGTCGGGGCTAGCGATACCTTAGATGCCATTCTTGGTAGTTTCGCAGGAGAAAACACCGGTTCGATTGAAGACGTTTATACTCTAGCTACGCTATCTGCAACCATACTGACGCAGAAGATGGGTGGCTTTGTCGGGGTTGGTGCCAATGGCACTTATCTGGATTGTTATTGGGCGTCTGATTATGTGAACTCAGGGTCTTTACTCTCCGTACTAGGTCTAGGGGATCCGTCCGTAAGCAACTCGAATATTCATAGCGTGCTTTCTTCAAACTTAGGGACCATCGCAACAGATCTTAGCGGTGTTTGGTCCATCCAAGCCTGAGCTTTGCCGCAACTTCTATGGGCCGTAGGGCTTAGTAACAACTAAAAATATCCTGCAAGCTACCGAGTTCCCAGTCATCGATTACAACGTTGTGCACAGATACGGCATCTAAAACGACAAGGACGGGTCCACCGTCATGTACGGCGATATGCACGCTTCGGGCGGAACAGCGGTTTCTGGCGCCACTTCTACCAAGCAGATCTAAAACTTCGTTGTTTAGCGGCCACACAAGTCCATGAGTGGAGAGGCGAGCTGTAGGAAAAGNNTCCGTGCAGCAAAGCCAAGTTTTGCCTTGTAGCCAGGTTGGCTATCGAAGAAAACCATACGATGGGAAAGCGTATATTTTGCGAAACAGTGCAGATTATTGTGTTGGTGATCGATCTCACCTCCGCCTATTCCACACACAAGAGTGGGGAATAGCTTGGCCTTAGCTAGGTAATTCAAACATTTTTCAAAATCGGTCGTTTCTTGGTCAGAGTCGAGAAGCGCTTGAACAGAAGCTAATTTTTCACCGGTCTTCAGTTCGTCACCATCACCGATGACGAGCTGAGG
>PLEQ01000434.1 GCA_003136475.1 Deltaproteobacteria bacterium | reverse complement strand
ACCTTAGCCATGGTGGGATTTGTAGGAATAGCCTTATGGTCCCATATCAGCATTGCTTTTATCAATTTCCTTTCGTATTGATTAGGGATTGCTGCTTTGATCTCAGTGTCAAACGCTTTCAAAAATTCTGTTCCCGATATGGTGACCATACTCTTATCCGAAGTATAGTACATACAGCATTTTTCCTGTTTCATAGCTTCGTATAACGATCGACCCAAACGCATCTCGAGCATGGCAAAGGCGAAAGCGAAAATATCAACCTTAAAAGGATCTCCCTTCATTGGCTGGGGAGTTTGGTACTTAAGGTCATCCGGAATATAAGTCCCTTTCGGCACAGAGCTTCCTGGAATAGTAGCACGGTCTCGCAAACTCCTTGCCAAACCATAGTCCCCGACTAATGCATGGCGTCCCAAATAGAATAAATTGTCAACTTTAATGTCGTAATGGACCATATCAGCGGCATGAAGCGCCGTATAAGCATCTGCTGCACTGATGAAAAGACGGGTCTTCAAATCATAGAGTCTGGCGTCGTTCGTTTGGACTTTCCAAGCGTCCCGCCAGTCACCATCTACTAGTTCCATAACAATATTAAATTGTCCGTTTCCGATCGGGTAGGTACCGTACATTTGCATGCTATTAGGGTGTCGGTTCATGGCATCCAAGAACGCAGTTTCGTGCGCAAAAGTCATTAGAACTTGGTCTGGTTCTTCGTCTAAATCTAGATCTCTAGGTTGTTTGATCGCGAGATCAAAATAATCTTGCCCATCAAAAACTCGAACCCTAAAAACATCCCCAAAGGTCCCAGATNNCTTCTCACCCAAAATGAGCTTATTGTTGCCTAGAGCTTCGACAAAAGCTTGCTTGGAAGGAAATTTTGGATCTGAGCGAAATGTTTTTTCAGGAATGAATGTTCTATCATGAGAGAGTGCATCAAGCACGGTTGCGAATCTTAATATCGGCTTCACGTTGAGAACATGAATGAGGGCTACACCATTTTCTTGTTGGAGAATGCGAAACTCATTGGTGCCCCTAATCACNNAAACTGAATACCTTGAAAACTATCAATCGGGACTTTTTCAAGATTTTGATTAAAGGCAAGCACGCTGCCATTGTAATAAGAGATCGTTTTGTCTTCATATTCTAATTTAAGAGTGTCTCCGCTACCGCTCACAAGTCGAGGTATGGGAGCTATGTAAGGAGCCCTGGTGGGAGGTGGGGCTGCTTTCGTCTCATAATAGGAAGCAGTTGAATTCTTTTCGCTGGGGATGTCAACATCCATGCCAGAGCTCTCAAATTTCGCATCCGTTACCGGGTGAGCTGTCGAAGAGCCCTCAGAGCCTAGATCTCTCGAGCTGTCTATTTCCATTGCTTCCGAATCTTGGATTCTGTTTCCAAGCGCAGGCGTGGGTGTATTTAGATAAAGACCATTTTCCCCATTGGCTAGGAAAACACGATTGGCTTTTTCGAGTAGGAGGGGGTCTGAATAATTGGTCACGTTATTATGAGACTCGCTGCTGCTCATCAAAAAGTTCTGTGAGGAGCTAGGTTCTTCTACAGAACTTCGTCGTTTTGCACAGGCGTTTGCAAACGAAATGACAAGAAAAAAAATAGCTAACTTACCTTTGCAATTGCTGGGCTTTTGTCTCACAATTTTTCTCCAAACCTAATATTGATCGGAAAGAATCAAAAAAACATGAGTGTAAGTTAGACGAAATGGCCTCATGAATTTCCTTGAGGAAAACTAAGCTTCGAAGTCTTTTTCTAAAATTTCTTTCTCTTTTGAAGCAATTCTTCTATCTTGAAAACGATCTTGAACATAAAAAAGGAAAGGCCCCTCTATGAAAGCGACCAAAATAGCGGATAGGGATCTCTCAACCCGTGATTTGTTGCACCTGAGTGATGATGCCATCCTGCGACTGAAAGCCTTTACACCGAAGCACAAAATTCGGTTTGTGACTGCCACTTCGCTCTTTGATGGGCATGACGCGAGCATCAATATTATGCGTCGTCTTTTACAGGCACGGGGGCCGAAGTGATTCACTTGGGACACAATCGCTCCGCTCAAGAAATTGTCGATGCTGCTATCCAAGAAGATGTGCAAGGGGTTGCGGTGTCCTGCTATCAGGGTGGCCATAGTGAGCTCTTTCCTTATATTCGAGAGCTTCTTGATGAACGGGGCTGTTCGGAGGTGATGATCTTCGGAGGTGGCGGGGGAGTGGTTTTGCCACAAGAGATCGAAGCGATCGAAAAAAAAGGGACGTGTAAGATCTACAGTCCCGAAGACGGTCAGAAGCTTGGCCTCGATGGAGTGATCGGTCATGTGCTCTATAACTCCGATTTCGCATACACAGACTGGGCGCAGCGCAAAATGCACCCAACGAGCTATCTGGCACGCGCCTTCACACTCTTGGAAAATAGCTTGAGCTCCTTTGAATCTCTAGCCCTACCACCAGTCCAGAAGGATATTCCCGTCCTAGGGATTACAGGTACCGGGGGGGCAGTTAAGAGCTCGCTCCTCGATGAGTTGCTCCTGCGTTTTCTCGAAGATTTTCCAAGTTTGGGAATCGGGGTGATTTGTGTCGATCCATCCAAGAAAAAAACCGGGGGAGCTTTGTTAGGGGATCGTCTACGCATCAATAGTTGTACCAACGGTCGCGTATTCTTACGAAGCTTTGCTACCCGTGGCTCCGGCAAAGAGGTAACACAGGTCTCCGATGATGCGGTGCGCCTCTTCAAGGCTCAGAATTTTGATTTCATTATTGTAGAAACCAGTGGCATCGGTCACTGAGACACGTATCCTAATCTACNNTGGCTCTACCGCTTGATTAATGAGAGGGGTAGGAAAACCATCAATAAAGGGGTTCCGAGCGAAATTAGGATTGTTGCCCGGTTTGTTTTGCCAGGATCTAACCAAACCAAGGCTACAACCAGTAAAGCGCAGAGCGCCACATACAGATAGCAGATGTATAGTGTTTTTCGCTCGACCCTCAAGATTTGAGAATAATAGAGGACCCCGAGCGCCATCGTTATTGCTGCAATGACTCGCACCGAGCGCATTTTCCATTCGGTCGCGCCAGACCAAAGATACTGAAATGCAATGCCGTCTCGATCAATGAAGAAAAGCAATATCGAGGCGGCAAAGAGTGTATAGATCAGGTAGCCCCGATTTCCGAAAGATACGAAACTATGAAATCCGAAAAAAATGAAGAAAATCATGATCCCATAGAATAGGCCCAAAAGCAGATAGTCTCTCGACGAATCGCTTATATACTGGTCCCGCCATTGAATCTTTATTGGAACTGTCATCGTTGCCGTGCTCTTAAGGGACAGCAGAAATTCCTGGTCCCTATCGGCTCTGAAAGGAAATACATAGTTTCGAACCCGATAGAAACGTTCGCTAAAGGAATAGCCATCGCCCAATTGGGCTATTTCTTTTAACGCATCGTTTGGGGCGGCTACTTCGAANNCTATTTTACCGAGCTGAGGGTTCGCTAATTCGAGAATGCACTTTTGCCAAACCTCAGCTTGCTTGACTTTGAGATAGGGCCAAACGGTTCCTTTCGTGTAGCCATAACTTAGATTCTGAGGCGAAACTAACCCTGCCTTGCTTCTAAGTAAGTTCAAAGTCTCCGTCGCGGTCAGTTTGCTATTAGGATCGAAGAGATAGGAAAGTCTCGTATCAGCTGCGCAAAAGTCATGCTTCGGAAAATTCCATGAGTAAAGGTTGCTAGTTTTTACCGCTATCAGAATTAGTAACGCTAACCTTTGTTCTCGCATAAAATTACCACCATCTCTTCCGGTGTTTTTGCGATATAGTCAGGTCTAAATGTCGTCAGTACTCGTTCCGAATTGTACCCCCACGTCACTGCAAGGCTCTTAATTCCGACTTTTTTTGCTGCTTCTATGTCCCGAGTTTCGTCACCGATATATATGGCTTCTTCGAGCTCGCACCGAAGCTTAGAGAGAAGTTTTTCGATGCCATGTGCCTTGCCAAAAATTGTAAAGAAACTCGTGACATCGTCAAACAGTTCGCGAATGCCATGAATCTTAAGAAACTCAGAGATGTTCTCTTCGGAATTTGAGGAAACGATATGCAAGGAATGGCCAAATTGCTTAAGTTCCCTCAGCGCCTCAGCTATCCCTGAAATTATAGGCTGCTCGAATAGTTTTGATTTAAACTCAGTGCGTACTTTTAGAATAAGTTTTGGTAGATCGAGTTTTGAAATCCCAAGAGCACTAACGACTTCGGTGGATGGAAGATCACGCAACTGGCTCCATGTTAGGTGTGACTTGGCTGTGTAGTTCACTAAACTCGCATAAATGAGAGGACCAGATGCAACTAGGGTTCCATCAAAATCGAAGATCAGCTTTTTCATGGGCGGAATCCCCTTCGAAAGGTTGTGTGATATGGATTTATAGGACATCCGTTTACTGGTAGTCAATGCTGATCACTAAATACTCATTAAGACGCATTCCGCTCTGTCGCTGTCATTTCGGCCAACATCACTTAAAACTCAATCATGCCAATCATTGCCTTCTGATATCCGAGAGCAGGATCATGATCCGCCGTGTGTGTAATTGGCCCATCAAAGACACCGCTAAAGAAAACCGCGGTAGTTGAATCTGGATGCAGCGCGATAGATCCGAGGCTGGTGTTGCGAGGGCCGTTAAACGAAACATAGTTTTTAATATTCCCTTTCGAATCCACCTTCAGAAGGTAGGAAGGAAAATTAAGCATCCTGGCTAAATTTGCCCAACGCGCCAAAACGGTAAAGTTAGCTTAGAATCCTTGATGGTGAAGGTTTGTATGAGATTTTTTTGGCTAAAAACAGATGGCTAAGACTGTTCGCGGCAGTTTGCACTCTTAGCATCAATGGGATGAAGGTCTTCTAAATTTTCGAGCGCCCGTTGAACCTGTTCAAACCTCTTTTTTGCCCGAGTGTGGAGTTGGGTTGTCTTGGTAAGAACCAACTTATGCGGAGAACCTTTACGTTCTGTGGTGTGGGTTAGCGGCAACTCAAGAACATCAATGGTATCGTGCATATGTCTGCGACGATCTTTTGCCATAGGCCAGTTTAAAGATTTTTCTGTTGGTGAGACCAAAAATATTCTCAAGGTGCCGCAATCCTTACACGTGCATGACAAGTCTTCTTTGATGGACCAGTCGCTTTGGTCTTGTAGACCATCGTCATTCTCATTTTTTAGTCGCAGTTTGACGTAATCGTAGAGCATTCTATAGAGAGGTGAACTCTTCATACTCGTACTGTGCATTTGAGAAAGAAGGGTCATGACATCGAGGGGTAGATAAAGTTTTTCAAGCTTTATAACGTGTTGAATTGCTTTCTCCAAAAACCAGTTTTGATTTGCATTACAGACTGAAATGATGAACTCTGTTATGATTTGAATACGTTTTCGAGCTTTGTTTCTATCGCGGGTCAGGTGATTTTTTTGCGTTTGTTGATCATCTTTTTCAATCGCTTCGAACTGATAGTTCATGATCCAATCAACCAGGATCTTGCACTCAAAGCCTGCACCGACTAGTTTTTCTACGACCAGATCAAATTTTTCGAGAATTCCACTTTCCCAACGCTCACCGGCTTGTTCCCATGTTTTAAAAACGCTTAAAACCCAATCTTCTCCATAGATTTCGGTCAAATTGATGATGGAATGACACGTTTTTGGTGTGATGGCTGTCTGGTTAAAATATTGAACTATTTTTTTTGCCAAATCTCTCTCATTTACTTGAGCTGCAATGATAAGCACCTTATTCATGCTTATTTCATCAGCCTTAACTGAGCGCATTTGATCAGACCAATAGGGCAACATGTTTCCAACTGATTCGTTTAAAATCGAAGACTTGGTCTTTGATTTAGCAAGCTTGAGTAGTTCATCTAAAGCCGCATTGGCATCGGTATTGAACAAGACTGCTAGGCGAGCATCTCTACGCCACAGGACTACTG
>PLEQ01000466.1 GCA_003136475.1 Deltaproteobacteria bacterium | reverse complement strand
TCGGCCCGACCGGCGTGGGCAAAACCGAGCTGGCTCGCGCACTCTCCGAGTCGCTCTTCGACAGCGAGGACAATATGGTGCGCATCGACATGAGTGAATACATGGAACGCCATGCTGTATCCCGCTTGATTGGGGCACCTCCCGGTTATGTCGGCTACGAAGAAGGCGGCTTGTTGACGGATGCTGTGCATAAATTTCCCCATGCCGTCATCCTGCTCGATGAAATTGAAAAAGCGCACCCAGACGTGCACAATATCTTGCTGCAAGTGATGGATCATGGAACGCTGACGGATGCGAATGGCCGTGAAGCTAATTTCCGTAACGTGATTCTCATTATGACCACGAACGTTGGTGCTGCTGAGTTAAGCTCCAATCCTATTGGTTTCGGCGGCAGTTCGAGCAACAGCAATCGCGAAAAATTAGCCATCAGTAAGGCCTTTAGTCCGGAATTCCGCAACCGCATCGATGCGATTCTGTCCTTTGGTTTCCTGCCGCAAGCGGTTGTGCTCAAGATCGTCGACAAATTTTTGAAAGATGTCGAAGCTAAATTGAAGCCCAAACGTGTGAAATGGGAAATCACCGAAGAAGCTCGTCAACACATTGCTGAAATAGGCTACGACCCATCCTATGGCGCTCGACCGCTCGCTCGCATTATTCAAGAGAAGATCAAAACACCGCTCGTCAGTGAACTTTTGTTCGGTAGCCTCACCAAAGGTGGCTTTGTCAAAGTTGACTACCGGAATGGTGCCCTTGTTTTTGACTTTGATCTCAAACCGATCGTGTGCGAGTCTGAAGAAAGCGGCGCTATGGTTTGAATATTTCGGGGCAAGGACTTTGTTGCCCCGACAACACCTTAGCGACTGAAAAAACACACTCTTTAGCTGCCCTGTCCGCCCTGGTGAATGCTCTAATCCCTTAGCAAATCCTATTTAAGCTCAACAGATAGTTGATTAAGATCCTATCATAGGTATATTGAATCCTTTATTCCGGATTCGGCCCTTTTGGCGATTTTCGACTTTAAGGCCCTTTGTTTTATCAAGAGGAATTCATGAGACCGTTACGTTGGCGTGCAATTTTTCTTACCGTTCTAACGCTGTTATCGATTTATGCGATAGCTCCCACCATCATCTATTTTCTGCAACCGGTGCATGTTCGTAACGATCAAGTGGCCTTTGAGAAAAAGCTGCCGTCGTGGCTGCCGCATAGTCACGTCAAGCTCGGTCTGGATCTTCAGGGCGGTGTGCAGCTGGTCTTGGGTGTGAGCACAGAAGGTGCTATTGAAAATCGCCTGGGACGTGCCGCCGTTGAAATTTCGCGCTGGTCTAAGGACAATAACCTTGGCGTGGACACGGCTTACGTCGGCAAGGAAAAAAGCGCGGTCGTTGTAAAATTGAAAGAGACACAGGATGAGGGGGCCTTTTACGAGGCTCTGCATAAGGAATTTCCTTATCTCGTGAAATTTAGAAAAGACGGCCATGCGCTTGAATTTGGCTATAGCGAAAAAGAAAAAGAGCGCATTACGCAGAGTGCCCTTGAGCAAGCCGAACGGGTGGTTCGTAGCCGCGTTGACAACTGGGGCGTTACCGAGCCGATCATCAATCGCCGCGGGGATGGCAACATTCTTGTCCAGCTCCCGGGCTTCCGTGATCCCCAACGTGCGAAGGAATTGCTGGGTCGTACGGCGCAGTTGAAATTCAAGATCGTTGACGACCAATTCCATGGTTTTGAGACCTTGCAAGGCAAAGCTCATCCGCCGGGCATCTCTGAAGCCACGAACGGCGGGCAGCTGGCTTTTATATCGGAAAATCGCGAAGGGCTGACTGAGTACTTAAAGTCACTGATTCCAGATGATCGTCAACTGCTGTTTGGGCGTGAGCAGGTCGGTGAAGGCGCTAAGGCCAAAAATCGCTGGACCTCGTATGTGGTTTTTGCCGCAACCGAAATTACGGGCGATGATATTCAAGATTCTGCGATTATTCCGGGTTCTCAGTTGGATCCCACGCCGTTTGTACAATTGAAACTTAATAATTTGGGTGCCAAGCGTTTTGCCGAAGTCACGGGTGAGAATGTTCACAAGCGTCTCGCAATTATCCTGGATGACGTTATCGAGTACGCTCCTCAAATCTCTGAGCGTATCCCCGGCGGTGTTGCCCAGATTAAGCTGGGTGGCAACCGCGCTTACAACGATGTCATGGAGGAAGGTAAGCAGCTTTCGCTCATTTTGAAATCCGGTGCTATTCCTGCCACGATCAAAGTTTTGGAACAGCGTGAAGTCGGCGCCTCCCTCGGCCCTGAGCTTGCCAATCAAGGGATCAAAGGCGCGCTCTTAGGTTTGCTAGCGGTCTTTATCTTTATGCTTTTCTACTACCGGCGTCCCGGGGGGGTCGCCTGCTTGGCACTCATTTTGAACGCGATTTTTCTGCTGGCGGTCATGGCCGGCTTTGGTTTCGCGCTGACCTTGCCCGGTATCGCGGGTTTTGTGCTAACGCTGGGTATGGCGGTGGATGCGAACGTGCTGATNNGGTATGGCGGTGGATGCGAACGTTTTGATTAACGAGCGTATACGTTTTGAACTCAGGGAGGGTTTACATCCACGGAAGGCTGTAGAGCATGGGTTTAAGAAAACTCTATGGACGATTATCGACGGTCACGTCACAACGATCATCGCTGCGGTGATCCTTTTGGAAACCAACGCTTCGGGGCCAATCCGCGGTTTTGCGGTATCNNATCGGTTTGCTGATCTCTTTATTCACCTCTCTGACCTGTTCGCGCTTCTTTTTCGACCTCGCTCTGATGCGTGTTGCAGACAAGAAGATCAAGTCTTGGTTGGCAGGTGAATCGGCTCTGCAGTCCCGTAATTTCCATTTCAATTTCTTGAAATTATCGCGCGGTGTAACCATTGGGATGGTTTTGATCGCTCTTTCCGTGGTTGGCTCGGTATTTGTTCGCGGAGTGAACTTCGGTGTGGACTTTGCCGGTGGTACGGAAGTGATGATCCTCTTTGCTAAAGATGTGGAACCTGAGAGCATCCGAAAAGTGGCTGAGGAAGCCAAGATCAGTGGTTTGAGTCTTCAGGCCTTGGAGGGTGGGCAGAAGAATTTCCTGATCCGCTATGAAGAGACCAAACAGCATGGGCAAGGTAGCGAATCCCAGACTGCTGCAGCATCGGATACCTTCGTTGCCTTCAAAACCGCTTTGCTTGAAAAATTNNTCCAGCAGGTTGGTTTCGTTGGTCCCCAAGTGGGCAAAGAGTTGCGCAATCAAGGGATGCTGTCCGTGCTTTATGCAATTCTAGCGGTCTTCCTTTATATAGCCCTACGTTTCGATGTCAGGTTTGGGCCCGGTGCCATGATCAAGATGTTTCTCGATATTTTTGTCCTGATGGGCTTTTATGTGTTTTTCTGGAGATCCTTTGACTTGGTGTCGGTAGCAGCCTTGCTTACCGTGGTGGGGTACTCATTAAACGATACGATTGTTGTTTACGATCGGATTCGTGAAAACGTCACCGATCATCCGAGACGGACATGGGCTGAAAATATCAACCTAGCCCTCAATGGNNCTATCCCGAACTTTGAATACCTCCGTCGCGACCTCGTTGTCGCTAGTCGGTATTCTGATTTTTGGTACGGGTGCAATTTGGGATTTTGCGATGGTCATGCTGCTCGGTATCGTGATTGCTACGTTCTCTTCGATCTTCGTAGCGAGCAACTTCGTGCTCTGGATGGATAAGTGGCGCAAGGCCAAGAATGCCCACAAGCCCGAGGGCACCATGGTCGCTAAACCATCGCGTTAGATCCCTTTGTTTTACCTCGTCTCTCCCCTACAGAAACTCTAAGTCGGTAACGGAAACATTTGCAATCGTATCCGAGAATTGAATATCCTTGGTGGGGAGTACGCTATTTTTGAGTCCGTAGGATGAAAACGTCTTCTGATAGACGGCGCACGAAAAATAGTCAAAGTCATCAAAGAAGGGGAAGTGGATGCACTCAGAATTTTTCGTAACAAGAATTTTCTTTTGCTTGACTTCCGCAGCTTGTCGACTGCGCCCTCGTCCTTTTTTTTGCAGGGTTTCTTGCTCTTGAAGGCGTTTGAGCTTGAGACCGCAGAGGTCCTTGAATTGGAGACTTTTACCANNACCTTATTTTTATTGAATTTGTATTTTATCTTAACAAGTGTTGCGGATGGAGCAATGAGAAAAAAAGGGTGTCGGGTTCATAAAAGATAAAAAATGTCGGCGGGATGAGTATTCAACAAGCGAAAATAGGAGAAATATAATGTCTTGGTCAGCTATTGAAAAAGCTCCTCTCACAAAAGGCGAACGCCTGGATACCCCTGAGGGTCTTTGGTTTCGTTGTCCTGAGTGCCAGGA